>JALSJY010000204.1 GCA_026989045.1 Hyphomicrobiales bacterium
GATAATTATGATCGTTATCTCATTCGCATGGAAGAAATGCGCCAATCTGTTAAAATAATGCGCCAGTGTATCACTATGATGAATAGCTCTGAGGGTAAAACAGCAGTTTCATCAATGGATGGAAAAGTTGTGCCGCCAAAACGCCAAGATATGAAACAATCGATGGAATCACTAATCCATCACTTCAAATTATTTTCTGAAGGTTATAAAGTGCCAAAGGGTGAGGTTTATGTCGCCGTTGAAGCACCAAAAGGGGAGTTTGGAGTTTATCTTATTTCAGATGGTTCAAACAAACCCTATCGCTGTAAAGTAAAAGCCCCAAGTTTTGCGCATCTAAGCGCTATGGATTTCTTATGTCGAGGCCTAATGCTGGCCGATGTTTCGGCGGTGCTTGGCTCGCTTGATATTGTTTTTGGAGAGATTGATCGATGAGTGTTCGTCGTTTAGCAGATGAGTCGGTGCAACCAAGTAAATTCGCTTTCACACGCGAAAATGCAGCTTGGGCAAAAAAACGTATAGCTCTTTATCCAAAAGGTAGAGAGCAATCTGCAATAATTCCGCTACTTATGCGTGCGCAAGAACAAACTGGCTGGGTCAGTAAAGCGGCGATTGAAAAAATCGCCGATATGCTCAAAATGCCATATATTCGCGCACTAGAAGTTGCAACTTTTTACACGCAATTCCAACTGCAACCAGTTGGCACAAAGGCGCATATTCAAGTGTGTGGCACAACGCCTTGTATGTTACGTGGTGCTGAGGGTCTGCGCTCTGTTTGTCAAAATAAAATCGCCAAAAAAGCCCATCAGCTTAATGAAGGCGGCACACTAAGCTGGGAAGAAGTTGAATGTGCTGGCGCTTGCGTAAATGCGCCAATGGTAACAATAGGCTTTGATACCTATGAAGATTTAACACCAGAGCGGCTTGAAGAAATTATTGAAGCTTTTGAAGCGGACAAGGGAGAGACAATTGTGCCAGGGCCGCAAAATGGCCGTCATTTTTCAGCCGCCCTAAGCGGACAGACAAGCCTGCTTGATATTGAAATTAAAAACACAAAACCTGCACCTAAGGCAAAAAAGCCAGCTGCTAAAAAAGCTACTAAAAAGCCCGCTACGAAAAAAGCAAAAGCCTCATCTTTGTTTGCAACGCCAAAAGGCAAGGCGGACGATCTGAAGTTGATTTCAGGTGTTGGGCCAGTATTAGAGAAAAAGCTCAATAAATTAGGAATTACTACTTTTAAGCAGGTAGCTGATTTCAAAAGAGCGGATATTAAAAAAGTTGATGATGCACTTTCTTTTAAGGGGCGCATTGATCGTGATGGTTGGGTAAAACAAGCAAAAGCTTTGGCAAAGGGCGGTGTTGATGAATATATCCGCGTTTTTGGCAAGAAGCCGGTTTAGGGAGAAAATAGATGCTAACAGATGAAAATCGCATTTTTACTAATCTCTATGGCCGCCATGATTGGGGTTTAAAGGGTGCAAAATCTCGCGGGCAGTGGTCCGGCACAAAGGCGCTTATAAACAAGGGTCGTGATTGGATTACTGATGAGGTGAAAGCCTCTGGTTTGCGTGGGCGTGGTGGAGCTGGTTTTCCAACTGGTTTAAAATGGTCATTCATGCCAAAAGTAAGCGATGGTCGTCCGCATTATTTATTGGTCAATGCCGATGAATCCGAACCAGGAACTTGTAAAGATAGAGAAATTTTACGCCATGATCCGCATTTGCTTATCGAGGGTTGTTTACTTGCCGCTCGTGGTATGGATGCAAATTTAGCTTTCATCTATGTGCGTGGTGAATTTATGCGTGAGCGCCAACGTTTAGAGGCGGCAGTTGAGCAAGCTTATGAAGCTAAACTAATCGGTAAAAATAATATTCATGGCTGGGATCTCGATATAATCGTGCATCACGGGGCAGGGGCTTATATTTGCGGTGAAGAAACTGCAATGATGGAAAGCATTGAGGGCAAAAAAGGCCAACCACGCCTAAAGCCGCCTTTTCCTGCTGGCATTGGCATTTATGGCAACCCTACAACCGTTAATAATGTAGAATCAATTGCTAGTGTGCCAGAAATTCTTCGCCGTGGCGGAAGCTGGTTTGCAGGCTTGGGGCGTGAAAATAATACAGGCACAAAGCTTTTTTGTGTATCTGGTCATGTGAATAACCCAAGCACATTTGAAGAAGAAATGGGCATACCTTTTAATGAGATGATTGAAAAACATTGCGGTGGTATTCGTGGTGGTTGGGATAATCTTTTGGCGGTAATTCCGGGTGGCTCTTCTGTTCCTTGTGTAAAGGGAGAGTTGATACAAAATGCGATTATGGATTTTGACGGCCTGCAGGCTGTTGGCTCTTCACTTGGCACAGCGGCAGTTATTGTTATGGATAACAGCACAGATATTATTAAAGCAATTTGGCGTTTGTCGGCATTTTATAAACATGAGAGCTGTGGGCAATGCACCCCTTGTCGTGAAGGCACTGGCTGGATGATGCGGGTGATGGAACGTATGGTTGAGGGACGGGCGCAAAAGCGCGAAATTGATATGTTATTTGATGTTACCAAGCAGATTGAAGGGCATACAATTTGTGCGCTAGGTGATGCGGCGGCTTGGCCAATTCAAGGGCTGATTAAAAACTTCCGCCATGTAATTGAAGAGCGGATTGATAATTATACTTATAATTCCGATAAAGATGGCGCTGTGCCATCTATTGCAGCGGAATAGGGGTTTAGCGATATGGCAAACATCAAAGTTGATGGTAAACTGATAGAAGTTCCAGATCACTTCACCTTAATGCAAGCGGCGGAAGCGGCGGGCGCTGAAATTCCACGCTTTTGTTATCATGAGCGTTTAAGTGTTGCCGGTAATTGCCGCATGTGTTTGGTCGAGGTTAAGGGCGGGCCACCAAAGCCGCAAGCAAGTTGCGCAATGGGCGTAAAAGATTTGCGCCCTGCACCCGATGGATCGCCGCCAGAAATGTTTACCAACACTCCAATGGTGAAAAAAGCCCGTGAAGGGGTGATGGAATTTTTGTTAATCAATCACCCGCTTGATTGCCCAATTTGTGACCAAGGTGGTGAGTGTGATTTGCAAGATCAAGCGGTTGCTTTTGGTCTTGATGGATCAAGATTTAGCGAAAATAAACGTGCCGTTGAAGATAAATATCTTGGCCCGCTGATTAAAACGCAAATGAGCCGTTGTATTCATTGCACTCGTTGTGTTCGCTTCACTACAGAAATTGCAGGTGTTTCAGAGCTTGGTCTTTTAGGACGTGGTGAAGATGCGCAAATCACGCCATATATTGAACGTGCGCTAGGCAGTGAATTATCAGGCAATGTGATTGATCTTTGCCCAGTTGGTGCGCTGACCTCAAAACCTTATGAGTTTAATGCAAGGCCTTGGGAATTGGTTAAAACTGAGAGCATTGATGTTATGGATGCGCTTGGCTCGGCAATTCGTCTTGATAGCCGTGGCAAAGAAATCATGCGCATTGTGCCTTTATTGAATGAAGACATAAATGAAGAGTGGATTTCAGATAAAACCCGCTTTATTTGGGACGGATTAAAATCTCAACGTCTTGATCGCTCCTATGTTAAAAAAGGCAATAAGCTGGTTGAAGCAAGCTGGGACGAGGCGCTTAACACTGTTGCTCGTAAAGTTAAAAAAGCTGGCAATAAAGTTGGCGCAATTGCTGGTGATCTTGCAGGGGTTGAAGAAATGTATGCGCTTAAGCTTTTGCTTAATGGTTTAGGCTCTGGCCACACAGATTGCCGTCCACCAATGAGCGCAATTGATCCTGGAATTGATCGTGGTGCTTATATTTTCAACCCGACAATTGCAGGTATTGAAGAGGCCGATGTGATTTTAATCATTGGTGCAAATCCTCGTATTGAAGCGAGCATGTTAAATGCTCGTATTAGAAAAGCTTGGCGCTCAAAAGACTTGCCGATTGCTGTGGTTGGCGAAAAAGCTGATCTTACTTATGATTATCAGCATTTGGGCGATGATGTTGAGACATTAAAAGCACTGGCAACAGGCTCGCATAAGTTCAACAAAATTCTTAAGAAAGCCAAGAAACCCATTATTATTGTTGGTGAAAATGCTGTTTCGCATGCTAGCGAGAGCAAAAAAACTGGCCGTGATATTTTAGGTATGGCGTTAATGATTGCTAATAATTCAGGGGCGTTTAGCGAAAATTGGAATGGCTTAGGTTTGCTACATAATGCTGCTAGCAGAGTGGGCGGCTTAGATATTGGCTTTGTGCCGCATGATAATGGTGTCTGTTCGGCTGATCAGATTAAGTTGGCGGCAAAAGGCGAGCTTGATGTTTTATTCCTGCTTGGCGCTGATGAATATGACATGAGCGCAATGGGTGAGAGCTTTGTAGTTTATATAGGCTCACACGGAGATGCTGGAGCGCATCGTGCCGATGTAATTTTGCCAGCCGCGGCTTATACTGAAAAATCAGCTACTTATGTTAATACTGAGGGGCGGGTTCAGCGAACTAATAGAGCTATTTTCCCACCAGGGGAAGCAAAGGAAGATTGGGCGATTATTCGTGCCTTATCTGAAAAAGTCGGAGTAATACTTGATTTTGATAATTTAGCACAGTTGCGTGCAGTTCTTTATCAAGATTATCCGCATTTGGCTCAAGTTAATACAATTTTGGCTGGTGATATTGGCAAGATGAAGAAAAAAGCCAAAATTGCCGCAAAAACAAAAAATGTTAAATTCACCTCAGCGGTGAAAAATTATTATCTAACTAATCCAATTGCACGTGCCTCTAAAGTTATGGGGCAGTGTTTGCAAGCGGCAGATGCAAGAAATAATAATAGCAAGCAAGCGGAGCAGGTTAAATGATGGAATTTATAGTTTCAGCTTTGGATTATTTGCTCGGCATACCATTTTTGGGTTGGGGTGAGCATATTGGCTTTATATATAAAGGCTTGTTAATGCTAGTTGCCCTGCTTGTTTTTGTGGCTTATTTTTTGTTAGCTGATCGTAAAATATGGGCGGCGGTGCAAATGCGTCGTGGTCCAAACGTAGTTGGAATTTTTGGCCTGTTCCAGAGTTTTGCTGATCTGCTAAAATTTGTATTCAAAGAGCCAGTAATTCCCGCCAGCTCAAATAAATTCGTGTTTTTACTCGCCCCATTTGTAACAGTTGTGCTGGCACTGGCCGCGTGGGTGGTTATTCCGCTTGATTATGGCTGGGCGCTCTCTAACATCAATGTAGGAATTCTATATATCTTTGCCATTTCGTCGCTTGGTATTTATGGCATTATTATGGGTGGCTGGGCTTCTAACTCAAAATATGCCTTTTTGGGAGCGCTTCGCTCTGCGGCACAAATGGTCTCTTATGAAGTTTCAATCGGCTTTGTTATTGTCACCGTATTATTGCTGGTTGGCTCGTTAAACCTAACAGATATTGTTTTGGCTCAAGCCGAAATGGGCTTGGCTCACATGCTTGGTGTGCCATGGATGAATTTCTTAAACTGGTTCTGGTTGCCGCTATTTCCAATGTTTATAATTTTCTTCATCTCCGCTTTAGCAGAAACAAACCGCCCTCCATTTGACTTGCCAGAAGCTGAGAGTGAATTGGTTGCTGGCTTTATGGTTGAATATGGCTCAACGCCATATATGATGTTCATGTTGGGCGAATATGTAGCTATTGTTTTAATGTGTGCATTGACCACAATATTATTCTTGGGTGGCTGGGCTGCACCATTAGAGATTGCACCATTCACTTGGATACCAGGGTTTATCTGGTTTATTCTTAAAGTCTGGCTGGTGTTCTTTATGTTCTCAATAGTTAAGGCATTTGTGCCACGCTATCGTTATGACCAGCTAATGCGCCTTGGTTGGAAAGTATTTTTACCAATTTCAATTTTCATGATTTTCGTAGTTGCCTTAGTGCTTCAGCTTACTGGCTGGGGCTGGCACGGCGGAATGGCTTAAGGGGAATAATAGATGCGCTTTTTACAATTCCTCAACTCGCTTTTACTCAAAGAATTTATTGAGGCTTTTATCCTTTCAATGAAATATTTCTTTGCCCCAAAGGCAACAATTTATTATCCGTTTGAAAAGGGCTATCTCAGCCCGCGTTTTCGTGGTGAGCATGCCCTAAGGCGTTATCCGAACGGTGAAGAGCGTTGCATTGCGTGTAAATTATGTGAGGCAATCTGCCCCGCGCAAGCGATTGTAATAGAGGCAGCACCGCGTCAAGAGGATGGCACACGGCGCACGCTTCGTTATGATATTGATATGACAAAATGCATTTATTGCGGTTTTTGCCAAGAGGCATGCCCAGTTGATGCAATTGTTGAGGGGCCTAATTTTGAATATGCAACTGAAACACGAGAAGAGCTTTTTTATGACAAGGCAAAACTTCTTGATAATGGTGATCGTTGGGAGCAAGAAATTGCACAAAATCTCTCCCTTGATGCACCCTACCGATAGGAATTTATGATGAGCCTAACACTTTTCTTTTTCTATCTATTTTCAACCATATTGGTGGCATCTGCCTTCATGGTGATTTCGTCGCGCAATCCAGTGCATTCGGTGCTGTTTTTAATTCTAACATTTGTTAATGCTGCTGGCTTATTTTTGCTGGCGGGGGCTGAATTTTTAGCCCTGATTTTAATCCTAGTTTATGTAGGTGCTGTTGCGGTGCTATTCTTATTTGTTGTGATGATGCTCGATATTGATTTTGCTGAATTAAAAAAAGGCATATTACAATATATGCCAATCGGCGTTTTAATTGGCATAGTGCTGTTTTTAGAATTAGCATTAGTTGCTGGCACTTGGGTGGTTTTGCCAGAAGTAGTTGCAGGTAGTGCAATGCCAATTGATGACACAATCTCTAATACACGAGCGCTTGGTCAGGTGCTTTACACCAGATATGTTTATCTGTTCCAAGGTGCAGCAATTATTTTGTTAATTGCAATGATAGGGGCAATTGTTTTGACCTTACATCATAGGAAAAATGTTAAACGCCAAGATATTGCAGATCAGGTCGCACGTGATCCAAAAACTGCAGTTGAAATAGTAAAAATTAAAAGCGGACAGGGATTAGAATCATGACACCAGATATTGCAATTGGTCATTTTTTGACAGTTGGGGCAGTTCTGTTCACCATTGGTGTGTTCGGGATTTTCCTAAATCGTAAAAATGTCATCGTCATTTTAATGTCGGTTGAATTGATGCTTTTAGCGGTGAATATAAATTTTGTTGCTTTTTCAGGCCATCTAAATGATTTAGCAGGGCAGGTTTTTGCACTTCTGATTTTAACAGTTGCAGCAGCAGAAGCGGCAATTGGTTTGGCCATAATAGTAATTTTCTATCGCAATCGCGGCTCAATCGCGATTGACGATATTAACGTGATGAAGGGCTAAAGAAGATGATTCAAGCAATCGTATTCTTCCCATTGATTGGGGCATTGGTTGCAGGGCTGTTAGGCTCAAGAATTGGCCATCGTGCCTCAGAGATAATCACATCTACGCTTTTGGTTATTGCCGCCTTGCTTTCATGGTGGGTGTTATTTCCAATTGCTTTTGGTGATGGCGCGCAAGAAGTCATAAAAGTTGAAATAATGCGCTGGATCAGTGTCGGAGACCTAGATTTGCGCTGGGTTTTACGTGTTGATACGCTCACCGCTGTCATGCTGGTCGTTGTGACTTCTGTCTCTTCTCTCGTGCATATTTATTCAATCGGCTATATGGCTGATGATCCCTCACGATCACGCTTTTTTGCCTATCTCTCACTCTTTACTTTTGCCATGTTAATGCTGGTAACTGCCGATAATTTCTTGCAAATGTTCTTTGGTTGGGAAGGTGTGGGGCTTGCCTCTTATTTGTTGATTGGCTTTTGGTATAAAAAACCATCGGCCAACGCCGCCGCCATTAAAGCATTTGTGGTGAACAGAGTAGGCGATTTTGGTTTTGCACTTGGTATTTTTGCGGCTTTTATTGTGCTTGGCACGATTGATTTTGATACTGCTTTTAGTGCAGTTGAAGGCGCTAAAGGGACAAGTATTAGCTTTTTATCGATGAATTTAGATGCAATGACAGTAGTTGCTTTGTTATTATTCATGGGGGCTATGGGTAAATCAGCACAGTTTTTGCTGCACACTTGGCTTCCAGACGCTATGGAAGGGCCGACCCCAGTTTCTGCCCTTATTCATGCGGCTACAATGGTAACGGCTGGTGTGTTTATGGTGGCACGTTTAGGACCAATTTTTGAGGCCTCAGCTTTTGCAATGACAGTGGTGCTAGTAGTTGGCGCAACCACCGCATTTGTTGCTGCAACAATTGGCTTGGTGCAGAATGATATTAAACGAGTGATTGCCTATTCTACCATGTCGCAACTTGGATATATGTTTGTAGCGCTTGGGGCAGGGGCATATTCTGCTGGTATTTTCCATCTATTCACACACGCTTTTTTCAAGGCCTTATTATTCTTAGGCGCTGGTGCGGTTATTCATGCCATGCATCATGAGCAGGACATGCGAAAAATGGGCGGTTTGCGTAAAAAAATTCCACTCACCTATGCGATGATGCTTATTGGCACATTGGCGTTAACTGGCGTTGGTATTCCGGGGACATCATTTGGTTTTGCCGGTTTCTTCTCAAAAGACAGCATAATTGAGGCCGCTTTTGCGGTTGATGGCTGGCAGGGGACTTTTGCCTTTTGGTCATTGGTTGTTGCTGCGCTCTTTACCAGTTTTTATTCATGGCGACTTATTCATCTAACATTCCATGGCAAAAGCCGCGCCGATGCTCACACTTACGAGCATGCGCATGAAAGCCCAAATGTAATGATGGTGCCGCTTTATTTGCTTGGCGTTGGTGCGGTTTTAGCAGGCGTTTTATTTTATGATCAATTCTTTGGAAAAGAAAAGTATATCGAAGCCTTCTTTGCTCATTCAATAGTTATAAATGCCGCAATTATTGATGCCGCGCACCATGTTCCGACTTGGGTGAAATGGTCAGCAACTTATGCAATGATTTTGGGTCTTTTTACTGCTTGGTTCATGTATATTGTTGCGCCAAAAACTCCAGCAAAATTGGCCTCAACAATGCCGTGGTTATATCAATTCTTGCTCAACAAATGGTATATTGATGAGCTATATGATTTCCTTTTTGTTAAACCTGCATTCAAAGTCGGTAATTTCTTATGGAAGAGGTTTGACGATGATTTAATCGATAAGACAATTGTTGAGGGGCTTGGCCATCGTGTTCAAGACATCACAAATAAGATTGTTAAATTGCAATCTGGTTATTTATATCATTATGCCTTTGTGATGCTTATAGGAATAGCAGCACTGCTTACATGGGTAGTTGTAGCAGGAGGTATGCTATAATGATTTTTTCAGAAAATATTCTTTCAATCATTACATTTTTGCCATTGATTGGCGCATTATTCATTCTACTTGTTCCAGGTAGTGATGAGTTAGCAAAAAATAATATGCGCCGCATTGCGCTTGCTACAACGCTTGTTATCTTTGTGCTTAGTTTGATTATGTGGTCAATGTTTGACCCAAAAAATATCGAATTTCAATTTGTGCAGAATGTTGAATGGATAGGCAATGTAATTGGTTATCGTGTTGGTGTTGATGGTATTTCAGTTTTATTCGTGGTGCTTACTGCATTGCTGATGCCTTTATGTATTTTGACCAGCTGGGATAGTGTTAAAAAGCGTGTTCGTGAATATATGGTTGCCTTTTTAGTGTTAGAAATGCTGATGCTTGGTGTGTTTACTACACTTGATTTGGCTATGTTCTATGTGTTTTTTGAAGGCGGTTTAATTCCTATGTTCCTCATTATTGGAATTTGGGGTGGTAAAAGGCGTATTCAAGCCTCTTATAAATTCTTCTTTTATACATTTGTTGGCTCGGTTTTAATGCTGTTAGCAATCATGGCAATGTATTGGCATGCAGGCACTCTTGATATTACGCAATTGTTGAAAACTGAATTTCCAAAAGAAATGCAAACATGGCTGTGGCTGGCATTTTTTGCCTCTTTTGCGGTTAAAATGCCAATGTGGCCATTTCACCGTTGGTTGCCAGAGGCTCACGTTGAAGCGCCAACTGCTGGCTCGGTAATTTTGGCGGCAATTTTGCTAAAAATGGGCGGCTATGGCTTTTTACGCTTCTCGCTTCCAATGTTCCCTGACGCTTCTGCTTATTTTGCCAATTTTGTATTCATCTTAAGTGTTGGAGCAATCATTATCACTTCGCTGATTGCATTAGTGCAGACCGATATTAAAAAGCTGATTGCTTATTCTTCTGTTGCTCACATGGGCTTTGTTACCATGGGGATTTTCACCGCAAATATTTATGGTATTGAAGGTGCGATATTCCAGATGATTTCACACGGCTTTATTTCAGGTGCGCTATTTTTATCTGTTGGTGTGATTTATGACAGAATGCACACTCGTGATATTTCTGCCTATGGTGGCTTGGTTGAGCGAATGCCAAAATATGCTTTTGCTTTCATGATATTCACCATGGCTAATGTCGGCCTACCTGGAACATCGGGATTTGTTGGCGAGTTTTTGGTGTTGGTTGCTATTTTTCAGGTCAATACATGGTTTGCCGCAATTGCAACTTTGGGCGTAATTCTTTCAGCCGCTTATGCTTTATGGCTATATCGCAGGGTAATTTTTGGCGCTCTTACAAAAGATTCACTCAAAGCTATTTTTGATTTAAACACTCGAGAAAAGGTGATTATTTACCCATTACTGATTTTAATAATCGTATTTGGTTTTTATCCTGCACCAATTCTCGATACAATTTCACCAGCGGTTCAAGCGCTTGTGTCTAACTATTCCATATCAATCGGCGCTAATGTGCTGGCTCACTAGAAAGACTAAAAAATGAAGTCTGATATTGTTGATTTTGCTTCCCTTGCTCCCTTTTATCCAGAGCTGATATTAGTTATCGGCGCTATGGTGTTGTTGATGCTTGGTGTTTTTTCAAAAAAACAAGCCGCCGCTAAATTAGCAGGTGTTGGCATAGGGTTACTTGTAGCTGTTTGTGCAATAATTGTAGTTTTCCCAAGTCATGGTATTTTATTCAATGGTGCGTTCATTCAAGATAGTTTTGCTTCCTACATGAAGGCTTTGGTGTTGGCTGGTGCTGCCTTTGCTCTTGTACTTTCCGTTTCAAGCGCTGTTGAGGAGGGGTTGGACAAGTTTGAATATACGGTTTTAATTCTATTCGCCACGCTTGGCATGATGATTATGATTTCTGCTAACGATCTGATGTCGCTCTATATTGGCCTAGAAATGCAAGCATTAAGTCTATATATTTTGGCAGCTATGAAACGCCAAAGCACTAAGTCAACTGAGGCTGGTTTGAAATATTTTGTGCTTGGCGCGCTTTCTTCTGGCATGCTGCTTTATGGAGCTTCGCTGGTTTATGGTTTTACTGGGCAGACGCAATTCGACAAAATCGCCGAAGTGATTATTCTTGGTGAGCGCTCAATTGGTTTGGTTTTTGGCCTTGTGTTCTTGCTTGCTGGTTTAGCTTTCAAAATTTCAGCAGTACCGTTTCACATGTGGACACCTGATGTTTATGAAGGTGCTCCAACTCCAGTTACTGCATTTTTTGCTACCGCACCAAAAGTGGCGGCAATGGCATTGTTAATTCGTGTGGTGATGGAAAGTTTTGAGCCAATTTCAAGCGATTGGCAGCAAGTGGTAATTTTCCTATCTATTGCCTCAATGGTATTGGCAGCATTTGCGGCCATTGGGCAGAAAAATTTAAAACGTTTGATTGCTTATTCATCGATTGGCCATGTTGGTTTTGCTCTTGTTGGTTTAAGCGCTGGCTCATTAGTTGGTGTGCAGGGGGTTGCAATTTATATGGCGATTTACCTGACAATGACCATTGGTCTTTTTGCAGCCATTTTGTCATTGAAAAATGAAAATGGTTATGTTGAGGATATTTCTGACCTTGCAGGTTTAGCACAGACGCGGCCATTTGTTGCAGCCATTATGGCAATAATAATGTTCTCGCTTATTGGCTTGCCTCCCTTGGCTGGATTTTTTGCAAAATGGCATGTGTTTACTGCCGCAATTGAAGCGCGTTTATTCTTATTGGCAGTGATTGGTGTGTTGGCCAGTGCTGTGAG
>JALSJY010000205.1 GCA_026989045.1 Hyphomicrobiales bacterium
TACTATGAACTGCTGATGTCAGACTTTCCTTATTTTGAAAGTCATTATCATAATTCACTTGACTATGCTGCTGATTATTTCTTGCGCGCGGCTCTTGTATAACAGGCTCGCTTATCCGCTCTCTTTGCACATACTGCGCTTCTAATGGTTGAGAATTCTGCCCTTGATAATATAGTTTATCCTCTTTTGGCGCTTCACTGGATGTTTTAGCTATTGCTGCTCGACCTTCTACCTGCTCAAGCAAGTTTTTCAAATCTGAGCGCAAAGCATCCCAATCACCAGATTTTGCACCTGATTTCGAATCTCTTTGAATCGACCAATTTTTTGTTTGTTGGGCGTGAGCCATAAATTTTTCTCAAAAATAAATAATAAAGCACAGCAATTCAGACAAAAACTGCCCCTTGATAGTTACTTTTGATAAAACATAGTAAATAATGAGTTAATCCTTGGTGCATTTTGATACTTATTGACATGTAATTATTAAATTTTGCAGGATTTAAGTCTAAATATTGAAATTTTCTGACCATCAAGTTTTCCACATTTCTAACTAATTGATTGCAAAAGCAAATAAATTAAATGAAACTCTCGATGATTAAATTAGCAAGTGCTAATTTATTATAGCAACGAAATATAATATAAACAATTTGGGAAAAAACATGCTTAAAGAATTTAAAGAATTTGCTCTAAAGGGCAATATGATGGACATGGCCATCGGTATTATTATTGGTGCGGCATTTGGTGCTGTTATCAAATCTCTTGTTGATGACGTATTTATGCCAATCATTGGCCAGCTTATGGGCGGGCTTGACTTTTCGACATGGATGGTTGGTTCAATAAATATTGGCCTATTCATTAACGCTACTGTTAATTTTATAATCATTGCCTTTGTATTATTTTTGGTTGTCAAAGGCATGAATAACATGAAACGCAAAGAAGAAGAGAAAGCTGCCGAGCCCGCCACTCCGCCAGCGCAAGAAGTTCTACTTAGTGAAATTAGAGACCTTCTTAAAAAGAAAAAATAATTTAAAATTTAGTTTTATTTTTTAATTTAATGCGCCCATCTATATGTTTTATATAAACGATTAGATGGGCGTTTTTTGTAATTTTTTAAAGTAATTACATCTTAATTATTTAATTATCAACAGCCATAATATTTTCATTTGCAATTTAAGAACTAGGAATATATACCTATTATAGGTATTCGAACCTATGTAGTTACCAGCTTGGCTAAGGGGACTACTTAATACAAATTGCAATAGCGAATCACCCATAGGTATTTATCTTTAATTATGTTTGGTAAGGAATTTTAAAGATGTGGATGCGGTTCGCCTAACGTGGAAAAACAGGGCAAACATCATGAGCGACGAAATATATTATCATTCATTTTTTAATAGAGACCGACTAGTTTATATTGTAGATTCTGATCCTGGGACATGTGAAGCACTTAGTGTTTTATTCAGATTAGAGGGCTTTCAAACAGCATTTGCACTAGATAATGAAGGATTTTATTCCTTACTCGAACGCAAGTCACCTGATGTTGTAGTTATGAATATGGAAATTGATTCTGATGGGGATTTATCTGCTCTCAAAAAAATTAAAGCTATGCGGACAGGTACGCCAGTATTTTTATTGTCAGAACATAATGATGTAAATACTGCTGTTAATGCTATGAAAATGGGGGCAACAGATATTATCACTAAGCCTATTGATAGCGAAAAACTTGTTCGGGCGGTTAGAGACGCTTTGCGCCGTGATGTGCATCTTGGCGCAGTGCAGGGCGGCAGGCGACCAATTGAAATAAGAGGCTTTAATCAACTTACACCGCGTGAGCGTGAGGTTTTACAACTTATATCGAATGGTCAATCCAACAAAGAGGCGGGCCGCGATTTGGGAATTTCACCGCGCACCATTGAGGTGCATCGTGCGCGGGTGATGGAGAAATTAGGTGCACGAAATACTGCAGATTTAATGCGGATTGTCTTAACCAGCTAAATTACCACTTTTCAAAAGAAGGACTAAAGCAAGGGATTAAAATGAGACTGATTATAAGATTTATTAAATGAGTTTATATTAGAGATAATAATCAAGCCAACATTGGTAAAATATAATATCGCGCACTCAAAAATTATAACATTTTAATAGCATAGATATTATTATTCTTTATAAGCACATTGATTACTTTTATATTGTCTGGACTTCTCATGATTAAGCCTACCCTTGCAGCCTTTGCTCGACATATTTCTTCGGGCAAAAAAACTGGCATTCCTAAAAATGGTTTCACCCCTTCTGTTATTAGAATTGAGGTTTTAGCTGGCCTTACCGTGGCCTTGGCGCTTGTGCCAGAAGCAGTGGCCTTTGCTTTTGTTGCAGGTGTGCATCCATTAGTTGGGCTTTATGCCGCCTTTATCGTTGGGCTAATTACGGCGCTTATAGGCGGCAGACCGGGTATGATTTCTGGCGCAACAGGTGCTTTAGCGGTTGTCATAGTAGCTTTAGTTTCAACTCATGGGGTTGAATATTTATTCGCCACCGTTGTTTTAATGGGAATATTACAAATTTTGGCGGGGGTTTTTCATCTTGGTAAATTCATTCGTCTTGTGCCGCACCCAGTAATGCTAGGCTTTGTTAATGGCCTTGCAGTAGTTATTTTCTTGGCACAATTACACCAATTCCAAGTTCCTGCAACTGAAGGAGCGCATGGTGGTGAAATGGTATATCTAAGCGGCATGCCTTTAATCATTATGCTAGCGCTTGTTATACTTACAATGGTGATTATCTGGGGCATGCCAAAAATTACTAAAATCATTCCCGCACCATTAGCTGGCATTGGAATTGTTGCCGCCATAGTGATAATATTTGGCATTGATGTGCCGCGTGTGGGTGACTTGGCTTCTATCAAAGGCGGCTTACCAATATTTCACATTCCACAAGTTCCATTAAATTTTGAAACCCTAAAAATAATTCTCCCCTATGCGCTAATTTTAGCAGCAATTGGTTTGATTGAAAGTCTTTTAACACTTAACCTTGTTGGTGAAATTACTGGTAAGCGTGGTGGTGCATCTAAAGAATGCGTGGCTCAAGGCGTAGCAAATAGCGTTACTGGGTTTTTTGGCGGCATGGGCGGCTGTGCAATGATTGGCCAATCAATGATAAATGTTAAATCTGGTGGACGCACGAGATTATCAGGAATTAGCGCAGCTTTATTTCTATTATTATTCATTTTAGTTGCCTCAAGCTTAATCGAGCAAATACCATTAGCGGCATTGGTGGGTGTGATGTTTATGGTGGTGATTGGCACATTTGCTTGGCAAAGCCTGTTATTATTTCCAAAAATACCTCTAACAGATTCAGCGGTAATTGTTTTAGTAACAATTGTAACAGTTTTTTATAATTTAGCCTTTGCAGTTATTGTTGGCGTAATAGTATCAGCACTTGCTTATGCATGGAGCAATGCAAAACGAATTCAAGCAAAAATTTTAGTCAACAAGGCGGGTGAAAAGATTTATGCAATTGAGGGGCCATTATTTTTTGGCTCGGTTGAAGGTTTTTCAGAACTTTTTGATCCTGCAAATGATCCTGAAACAGTGATTGTGGATTTCATGGATTCTCGAGTTGCTGACCAATCAGCATTACAGGCTATTGAAGCCTTAGCTTCAAAATATCAGGCACTTGGCAAGAATTTACAATTGCGTCACCTAACACCAGATTGTCATAAATTACTCAAAAAAGCAGGTCAGCTTATCATAGATAGTGATGATGATCCTGATTATGAGGTGGCTGTGGATTATTCTATAAAAACAGGCTCACTTGGCGCTGGACACTAGATTGTTTTATGCTTTTGCTCCTATGTTATTTCACCATCATTAAAACGCCTCATTCACATAAGATGAATGATAAAACTCAAAGGGGAAATATTATGAATTTTAAACTTGCGAAGTCTAAATCTAAAAATTATAAATATATTGCTGTTGGATTAGTTGCACTTTCGCTTGGCGCATGCACAACCACAAACCCTTTTACAGGCCAAAATCAACTTTCTAATACAACTGGCGGCGCGTTGATTGGCGCTGGTGGCGGAGCAGTTGGCGGTGCTGTAATTGGTGCAGCAGTTGGCGGCGACCCGCGCATTGGCGCACTTATTGGGGCAGGCGTTGGTGCATTAGCAGGCGGAGCAATAGGTAATTACATGGATCAGCAAGAGGCCGAATTAAGAGCGCAGTTACAAGGCACAGGCGTTTCAATCACCAGAAATGGTGATCAAATTTACCTAAATATGCCATCAAATGTTACCTTTGATGTTGGCAGATCAGATGTTCGTCCCCAATTCCAAGAAACCTTAAAATCAATTGCTTTAATTATGCAAAAATACAACAAAACTATTGTTGATATATATGGTCATACAGATTCAACAGGCTCTGAAGCAAGCAATCTTGAATTATCAAAAAACCGCGCAATTGCAGTTGCCAATGTTATTTCAGCAAATGGAGTTGATCCACGACGTTTTTACATTGATGGCAGAGGCGAAAGCCAACCAATTGCTTCAAATGATCTTGAATCAGGTCGCGCACTTAACAGAAGAGTAGAAATTAGAATTGCTCCTTTAAGCTAGATTTTTCTTTAAATTAGTAATTCATTTAATGCTTAACAGATTGCCTTTGCGGACGAGCAAAGCGAATTACCGCGAGATCGAAAGCCCAATTTTGGTGAAAACAAAGGTTTGAATGGAAGTAAAAAATATTGAGCAAGGTGTTTACCTTGTGCAATATTTATTGCGACAAGCAAGCTTTTGTTTTCACCAGAATGGTGCTGCTGGACAGATTTGAACTGTCGGCCTCTTCATTACCAATGAAGTGCTCTACCCCTGAGCTACAGCAGCTAAAGCGAATTTTGTTTAATTTAATAAAATCAAAGCTCGCTAGTAAAATCGCGCCGTTAGTGCCATAGTGTAACAAAACACGCAAGGTTAAAATTTAGACTTTGTTTGGTTTAATTTAATCAAAAGAGTAAAAATATAAAAATACTGAGAATTTTTAATAATGAATAATAATATTTCTAAAGCAGATAAAGAAAAAAAACTGGCGCAAAAATTGAAAGAAAACTTAATGCGTCGCAAAGCACAGATAAAACAACGAAAAACAAAACAACCAAAAAATAATTAAATTTAATATATTCAGTGCAAAATTAGATGTAATCCTAATTAGCAAAGGCTTGATATTTTTACTTAATTTAGGCTACACAGAATAATATTTTACGCAAAGTGACGGATAGATTGAAATGGATAAAATACGCATAATTGGTGGCAACCAATTAAATGGTGAAATAACCATCTCAGGGGCAAAAAATGCTGCCCTTCCGCTAATGATTGCATCATTGCTAACAGATGAAGAACTAGTTTTAGATAATGTGCCAAATTTAGCTGATGTAAAACAATTGCAGAAAATTTTAGAAAATCACGGTGTTGAGATAAATATTTCAGATCACATAAAAACTGATGATATGGGCGGGCAAAAAGTTAGCTTTAAAGCAAAAACTATTAGCGATACTTGCGCCCCTTATGAGCTTGTTTCTGCCATGCGTGCTAGTTTTTGGGTTATTGGTCCATTGCTTGGCAGAATGGGAGAGGCAAAAGTTTCTCTGCCAGGGGGCTGTGCAATTGGCACTCGTCCAGTTGATTTTTTCCTTGATGGTTTAAAAGCACTTGGTGCGCAGATAGAGATTGAAGATGGCTATGTAATTGCCAAAGCGCCAGAGGATGGCCTTAGAGGTAATCGGGTGCATTTTCCAAGAATTTCTGTTGGTGCAACCCATACCGTTATGATGGCGGCGGTTTTAGCTAAAGGAATTACCATAATTGAAAATGCTGCATGTGAGCCAGAAATTGGCAATGTTGCGCGCTGTTTAATTGCTATGGGGGCTAAAATTTCTGGTCTTGATACTCATACCTTGACCATTGAAGGAGTTGAAAAACTAAACGGTGCGAATTTTGAAGTTTTGCCTGATAGAATTGAAGCTGGCACATTTGCCATGGCCGTTGCGATGAGCGGAGGCGATGTTTTAATGCGCAAAGGTAGGGCAAGCGATTTACAGGCGGCAGTTGATGTTTTAATAAAAGCTGGCGTTGAAATTGAGCAAGAAGAAAACGGCTTTCGGGTAAAAGCAAACGGTGCGGGTCTGCGCCCAATTGATGTCGAAACAGATCCTTTTCCGGGTTTTCCAACAGATTTACAAGCGCAATATATGGCGCTTATGACTCGTGCAGCAGGGGTAACAAACATCAAAGAAACTATTTTTGAAAACCGCTTTATGCATGTTGCTGAATTGGCTCGTTTTGGTGCAGATATTAAAGTTGATGGGCAAAGCGCTATAGTTAGTGGTGTGCCGCAATTAAGCGGTGCGCAAGTTATGGCAACTGATTTAAGAGCTTCTGTTTCGCTCGTGATAGCTGGGCTTGTAGCTAATGGAGAAACCATTGTTTCACGCATTTATCATCTTGATAGAGGCTTTGAAAGATTAGAAGAGAAATTGCGCCGTTGTGGAGCGGATATAGAGCGAATTAGCGAGTAAAAATATGAGTGAATTGAAATTATTAGCACTTGATAGCGATGATTTATCCGTAATTTCTGCTTATACGCAAGATGCCATATTGCGTGTTTCAGATATGGGTTTTTCTAAGTCAGACAATCGTTTTGTGCTTTTGTTAAATCGTTATGTTTGGGAAACTGATAAAAAACAAAAGCGCAAAAAAGATAAAGGGCAAAGACGGCGCTCTGCCCTTAGATTTGACTTTGTGCAACATGTTCAAGCCAAGGGTTTTGATCTTAAGGCTGTTGATGGAGTGCTTGAATTGCTCTCGATTGAGTTTAGAAAAACCCCTGATTCAGAAAATGACCCAAGCGGAATTATCACTCTAAATTTTGCAGGGGGTGCAACACTTCGCCTTGAAGTAGAATGTCTTGAAGCTCGAATTCACGACCTTGGCGCTGCTTGGAGAGCTTCGGCTCGTCCAAATCATGATATATAATACTAAAAAATAATTATGGAAATTTATTATGCCGTTAAAACTCAATTCTAAAGATAATGATTTTGCTAAGGCTTTTAATAGGCTTATCAATGATAGTCGTGATATTGCGTTTGATGTTGGTGATATTGTTAGGGAT
The DNA here is from genome assembly GCA_026989045.1 of Hyphomicrobiales bacterium. Taxonomy (GTDB): domain Bacteria; phylum Pseudomonadota; class Alphaproteobacteria; order Rhizobiales; family Devosiaceae; genus S141-66. The sequence continues at coordinate 7,158 of JALSJY010000205.1, forward strand.
ATTATTGATGATGTTAAGAAGAATGGTAACGAGGCTTTATTTAGATTGAGTGCAAAATTTGATCGAGTAGACTTAAGTGAAAAAACTTTGCGCTTTAACGATGCAGAAATTGAGGAAGCATATAGAAGAACGCCAAAACATGTAATTGAGGCACTAGAATTTGCTTATGCTAGAATTACTTCTCATCATGAAAAACAATTGCCTATAAGCCATATTTACCAAGATGATATTGGGGTGACGCTTGGCTCTCGTTGGGGGGCTGTTCACTCAGCGGGGCTTTATGTTCCAGGTGGGCTGGCCTCTTATCCATCATCGGTTTTAATGAATGCGGTGCCAGCAAAAGTTGCTGGGGTAAAACGGCTAGTAATGGCAGTGCCAACTCCAAATGGTGAGGTTAATCCTGCCGTTTTAGCTGCTGCAAAAATTGCTAATATTGATGAAATTTATAAAGTTGGTGGAGCGCAAGCAATTGGCGCATTAGCTTTTGGAACAGAATCTATTACACCAGTTAATAAAATTGTAGGCCCAGGGAATGCCTTTGTTGCCGAAGCAAAAAGACAAGTTTTTGGTATTGTTGGTATAGACATGATTGCGGGCCCTTCAGAAATTTTAATAATTGCTGATAGGTCAGCAAATCCTGCTTGGGTTGCGGCTGATTTATTGGCGCAAGCGGAGCATGGCTCTAGTGCGCAAGCTATTCTTATCACTATTGATGAAAATTTGGCAGAGCAAGTTGAGCAAGAAGTTGAGCGACAGTTAAAGCTTTTATCACGCGCAGATATTGCGCAAGAGGGCTGGGAGAAGTTCGGCACAATTATCACTGTATCAAATTTAGATGAGGCGTTTGATCTTTCGAATCGCCTAGCCCCTGAGCATCTCGAATTAGCACTTGATGAAGCTGATAAATATTTAGACTTGGTTGCAAATGCAGGAGCTATTTTTCTTGGCCATCACACGCCAGAGGCTATTGGAGACTATGTAGGTGGATCAAACCATGTGCTACCAACTGCTGGCTCGGCGTGCTTTGCCTCTGGGCTTGGGGTGATTGATTTTATGAAGCGCACTTCAATTTTAGGCTGTGATGCAAATTCGCTAGCGCAACTGGCTAAGCCGACAATTATTTTAGCAAAAACTGAAGGCCTAAGCGCTCACGCTCGCTCGGTTTCTATTAGGACAAACTCATGAGAATAATATGAGCGCAAAAGAGTTTGATGAAAAAACCGATATAATTTCAGCGGTTACACTTGATCCAAACACTATTAGCTCGGCCAATTATGATGAGGTGCATGAATGGCGAGTTGCTATTTATGACCTGGTTGAAAAAAATAGTTTTTATCCCGCGCGGGTGAATGCTAAAGGGCCATTTGCGCTGCATTTAGCGATTATTGGAAATTATCTTTTATTTGATATTCGTGACCCAGAAACTTATCAGCCCATAGTTGCCCATTATCTTTCTCTTACGCCGTTTCGTAGCTTGATACGTGATTATTTTCGTGTGCGTGAGCATTATTTTGAAGCAATAAAAAGCGCCAAGCCACATCAGATTGAAGCAGTGGATATGGGGCGGCGTGGGTTGCATAATGAGGCGGCGGAATTTTTGCAAACCCGCCTAAATAATAAACTTGAGATGGATCACTCTACCGCTAGGCGGCTATTCACACTGATTTGCGCTATTCAGCCCTATGCTACACGCAAAACTCAAGAACAAAGCGGGCTACCAACAATATTATTTATTTGCTCAATGAATAGTGTTCGCTCACCAATTGCAGCCGCGCTAGCCAGAAGGGCTTTTCCTAATGCTTTAATTGCTCGCTCTGCTGGGGTGCGATCTGGCAAGGCAGATGGCTTTGTGCATGAAGTAATGCAGGAAATCGGAATTGATATGTCGGTGCATACGCCACATACAATGGCTGAGCTAAAAGCCACGCATTTTGATTTAATCATTACTTTATCAAAAGACGCACAAAATGCAGTTGAAACAAGTAAGTTAGAGGCGGATAAAATTGAGCATTGGCCAACAAATGATCCAACAATTATTGAGGGAAATAGAAATTCAAAACTTGATGCTTATCGTGATTTAAGGCTTACGCTTGAAGAGAAGGTGAAAAGCTTAAATATCAGTGGTTCACAAATCGATTGAAATCATTTAAGAGCTAGGCATATCTGAATTGAAAAATCGATGAGATATAATTTGTTTGGCATAAAGCTAAGCCAAATAATGGTAAATGAAGAAGCTATTTTATATGGAGAAACAATGGCTAAAGAAGAATTGCTCGAATTTCCGGGCATTATTATGGAGTTACTACCCAATGCTACATTTAGGGTTAAACTCGAAAATGAACATGAGATAATTGCTCATACTGCTGGGCGTATGCGTAAAAACCGCATTAGAGTTTTGGCAGGAGATAAGGTTTTAGTCGAAATGACACCTTATGATCTAACCAAAGGTCGCATTACTTATCGCTTTAAGTAAACCTAATTTTGGCTTGGAGGTTTTATGGCTATTCGTCCAGAATTGATACTTGCATCTGCTTCGCCACGTCGTTTAGCTTTGCTAAATCAGATAGGCGTTGAGCCAGATCATTTGCTTGCCGCTGATGTTGATGAAACACCTGAAAAAGGTGAATTACCAAGAAAACTAGCAACCAGATTGGCCGAAGTAAAGGCCATAACTGTGCGCAATAAAGCCAATCTTGCAGGATATTCAAAAAACTCGCTGGTGCTGGCAGCAGACACTGTCGTTAGTGTTGGGCGGCGTATTCTACCCAAGGCAGAAACTATGGAAGAGGCGAGATATTGCCTTGAATTGCTTAGTGGGCGCTCGCATAGGGTATATACAGCCCTATGTCTGCTTTCTCCCTCTGATGTTGTAAAAAGACGTTTGGTTGAAACGCGCATTCGTTTTAAGCGGCTCTCGAGTGCTGAGTTAGAGGCTTATCTTGTTAGTGCTGAATGGCGCGGCAAGGCAGGCGGATATGCCATTCAGGGCATTGCTGGCAGTTTTGTAGTGAAACTTAATGGCTCTTATCATGGCGTTATGGGCTTGCCGCTTTATGAAACAATGTCTTTATTAGCTAGTAATAGATATCCGATTACGCAAAACTGGCGTGGTGAAATAAAATAGCTATATGCTAGATTTTATTTCTCTATATTTTTATAAAGGCGCATTAAACCATGTCAGAAAATAATATTACTCATTTAAGAGGGTCAAAGCCATGCCCAATTTGCAAAAAACAATCTGTTAAAAAATACCACCCTTTTTGTTCAATTAGATGCGCCGATGTTGACCTTAATCGCTGGTTAAGCGGGGTTTATGCCATACCTGTTAGCGATGAAGAAACAAACGAAACAGACGAGTTTGCCTAAACTAAAAGCCAATAAAATTGCAAGAAACTATTTAAAGTTTAAAAAAGATAAACCAGTGCTAGACATAGCCAATTCAACATAGTAATAAACCGCAATATTTAGTGATTATATCTTACTCACTAGATGCCCGGGTAGCTCAGGGGTAGAGCAGTGGACTGAAAATCCTCGTGTCGGTGGTTCAAATCCGCCCCCGGGCACCATTTTTCTTTATTTTGTCGGTTGGTGTTTAGGAGCATAATTCTGAACAAAAGCGCTTGTTTAAAAACAAATTCTATCAATACTCAGTCTATAGCTCTAAGAGCTATAGGCTAAGATGAAGATATTTTGCAATGCAGCTTTGAAAGAAATATATTTACTTTGATAGATAAAGTGAATCAGATTAGATTTAATTGATAATAAAATAAATTTCTTAGAAACGGCAAACAATCCAATGGAATTCGAGTGGAAAATCCCTAAGCTATCAAATTCAGCAGAACAACAAATTGTAAATATTTCGACTGGTTCTGTGCATTATATTGTAAGTGCAAATGGTTCTGGGAAATCAGCGTTAATTACACACCTAACAAAGACATCCAACAACGTTGCATTAGTTCGAATTTCAGCACACCGGCAGTCTTACTTTAATTCAAATTCAATCGATATCACCCAAAAAATAAGAAACGATACTCAGAGAAATATTCTGAGTTTAGATAGACAAGACTTTGCGCGCTGGAAGGATGATTATGCAACTCAACGCTCGCAGATTGCTCTATTTGATCTTTCAAATTCTGAAAGTGCATCAGCAAGAACATTTAAGGAACTCCATAAGAAAGGAGAAATTGAAGCAGCTGAGAAAGAACTCTCTAAACTTTCCCCAATTGAAGAAATAAATAATATTTTGATGGTTAGCTCACTTTCTTGTCAAATTTCAATTAACGAGTCTGGCGATCTTCTAGCGCAGCATGGCAATGGAGCTCAAAAATTTAGTATTACTGAATTATCAGATGGTGAGAGGAATGCTGTAATGCTTGCAGCTCAAGTGTTAACTGCAAAACCCGATACATTGCTTGTCATTGATGAGCCAGAACGTCATCTACACCGATCAATTACTGAACCACTGCTTGCAGCATTATTTAACAAGAGAAGTGACTGTGCTTTTGTGATTGCCACTCATGAACCTGAACTTCCTACTAACAATCCTAAGGCAGGAGTAATTATTGTTAGGAAATGCAGTTGGAATGGTAAGATTGCTTCTGGCTGGGATATTGATTTGCTCCCTGCGGACTCTGAAATACCAGAAGAAGTAAGGAAGGCTATACTTGGGACAAGACGAAACTTACTCTTTATTGAAGGTGAAAAGCAGAGCTTAGACTATTCTCTTTACTCGGCATTATTTTCCAACTTATCCATTAAGTCAGTGGGTAGCTGTAGCGAAGTGATACGAATTGTAAAAGGGCTTAAGGAAACAACACAAGCTCACTGGCTAAAACCAATGGGGCTTATTGATAGTGATGATCGCACATCTAAAGAAATAGCTGAGTTAGAAGAGCAAGGGGTTTATGCTCT
>JALSJY010000206.1 GCA_026989045.1 Hyphomicrobiales bacterium
CCGCGAAGAAAGCTGGATTAGACTTGAAGCCCTTAGTGAAAAAGGGGAAAGAGTTGAAGGTAAAATCTTTAACGTTGTTAAGGGCGGCTACACTGTTGACCTTGATGGGGCAACAGCATTTTTACCGCGCTCACAGGTTGATATTCGCCCAATCCGTGATATTGCTCCGTTGATGAATGTGCTTCAACCTTTCCAAATTTTAAAAATGGACAAAAGAAGAGGCAATATTGTTGTTTCTCGCAGATCTATTTTAGAAGAAAGCCGCGCTGAACAAAGAGCTGAAATTATTCATAAGCTTGAAGAGGGCAAAGTTGTTGAAGGTGTAGTTAAAAACATCACTGATTATGGTGCATTTGTTGATTTAGGCGGAATTGATGGCCTATTACACGTCACAGACATTGCATGGCGACGTGTTAATCACCCATCAGAAGTTCTCACCATTGGTGAAACTATTAAGGTGCAGATTGTTAGGGTTAATCAAGAAAGCCATCGTGTTTCTCTTGGTATGAAGCAATTACATTCTGATCCTTGGGAAGTGATTGGCGAGAAATTCCCAATCGATAGTAAGTTCACTGGTCGCGTTACCAATATCACTGATTATGGCGCATTTGTAGAACTTGAGCCGGGCATTGAAGGTTTGATTCATATTTCTGAAATGAGCTGGACTAAAAAGAATGTTCACCCAGGTAAAATTGTTTCAACAAGCCAAGAAGTTGAGGTTAAGGTTCTTGAGGTTGATCCTGAGCGCCGCCGCATTTCACTTGGTCTAAAACAGTGCATGGATAATCCTTGGGATAGTTTTGCAGAACAGTTTCCTGTTGGCACTATCATTGAAGGCGAAGTTAAAAATAAAACCGAATTTGGTTTGTTTATTGGTCTTGATGGCGATGTTGATGGCATGGTTCACCTATCTGATCTTGATTGGCAACGTCAGGGCGAAGAAGTTTTAGAAGACTTTAATCGCGGTGACATGGTTAAAGCAAAAGTCTTGGACGTTGATATTGAAAAAGAGCGTATTTCGCTTGGCATTAAACAGCTTGCATCTGATGAAGCGGCTGAAAAAGCAGATAGCTCTGGCGTTAAAAAAGGCGCTATCGTTACTTGCACGGTTTCAGCGGTTAATGATGGTGGCATTGATGTGCAGATTATCGATACTGAAATGAACGCTTTCATTCGTCGTGCTGATCTTTCAAGGGATCGCAACGATCAGCGTCCTGAGCGTTTTGCAGTTGGTGACAAGCTTGATGCAAGAGTAACTCAGTTTGATCGTAAGACAGGTCGCATTGGTCTATCAATTAAGGCACTTGAAATTGCCGAAGAAAAAGAAGCCGTGAAACAATATGGTAGCTCTGATTCTGGTGCTTCACTAGGTGATATTCTTGGTGCAGCTCTTAAAGGAAAAAAAGAAGACTAAACTATAATTAAGATTCTTTTTTATAATCATAAACCCGCACTCTTAAAAAGAATGCGGGTTTTTTATAAATTGCTCATTTGCAACATACTATCACCCTTGTGTTTTTTATAGCTAGGCCTTATGTTTTAAAAAATTAATTTTGTAAAAAGTGATAAGAATTTGCCACAATCTCCATTATCTCAAGATCCTGCAAATGCCATTCCTGTAGCCTCCGTTTTACGTAAATCTCGCTGGCGCTGGCGCACTATTGCCATTGCGGCTTTAGCCATTGCAATTTTGGCTATTTTTGCTCGTATTGGCGGTGATGCACAAAATACTGGTGGAGATCAAATCGCAAGAATAATAATTGATGGGGTGATTGTTAGTGATAAAGATAGGCTTGAAGTAATTTCTGACCTAGCTGAAAATGATAGTGTGAAAGCTGTAATTATTGCAATTAACTCACCAGGGGGAACAACTGCTGGTGGTGAAGAGCTTTTTGAAGCTATTTCGCTCTTAAGAGAGAAAAAACCAACCGTTGCCGTGGTGCATGAGGTTGGTGCGTCTGCTGCATATATGAGTGCAATTGCAGCTGAGCGTATTTTTGCTCGCCGTCTTTCAATTGTTGGCTCAATCGGTGTGCTTTATCAGCATATCAATATGGGTAAATTACTTGATACTGTGGGGATAGATTTTGACAAAATTCAATCTGGCCCATTAAAAGCTGAGCCAGATATAGATGACCCATTAGCTGGGGTAGCCAGAGTTAGCTTGCAAAAATTAGTTGATGATAGTTTTAATTGGTTTGTTGATATTGTTGCTGAGCGACGTGATTTATCAAGAGTTACAGCGCTGGACTTAGCTGATGGACGTATTTTAACAGGTCGCATGGCGCTTGAGGCTGGTTTGATTGATCAGATAGGGTCAGAGGCTGAAGCTATTGCTTGGTTGCAAGAAAATAAAGAAATTGACAAAGATTTGCCAGTAAATACAAAATTTCCTTTGCCTGAAGATGAATTAGAGCAATTATTACGCTTTGTTGGCTCGCAAATTGGTGCTAGTATAGGTTTGGATTCAAATTCTGCCTCTTTAAATGGGCTGGTTTCTGTTTGGCAAATGAATCCCTAAAGAATAAAATTTGTAAAAATAAAAATATTAGGATATATTCATTTTTTAAATGGGGTGGTAATAATGTTAAAATCAGAATTAATTCAACAACTTGCCGATGAAAACCCGCATCTTTTTCAACGAGACATAGAAAATATTGTCAACTCAATTTTTGATGAGATTAGCAATGCTCTTGCTCGTGGTGATAGGGTGGAATTGCGGGGTTTTGGCGCATTCTCAGTTAAAAGCCGCGATGCAAGAATTGGTCGCAACCCACGCACTGGTGAAAAAGTAAGTGTTGGTAAAAAATTCGTACCGCAGTTTAAAACTGGTAAAGAAATCCGTGATCGACTTAACAAGTAGATATTTCTTTAGAATAGGTATTATTTCATGATTAAGCGTTTTATCGGCTGGTTTATTTTAGTGCCTATTTGCGCTATTTTAATTATTTTTGCTTTAGCAAACCGCCAAAAAGTTACACTTAACTTCGATCCCACCTCATCGCTTAATCCACTCATTGCTAATATTGATATTTCTTTATTTGTAATAATTTATGCAATGCTTTTTATTGGTATTGTGCTGGGTGGCACGGCTGTTTGGTTCACTCAAGGCAAGTTTCGTAAAACCTGCCGTCAATTATCAAAAAAAACAACTCGTTTAGAAACTGAGCTTGAAGAAATCAAAAAAACTACCGTTCAAAAAAAGCAAAATTTAAATGACAATTCTCTTTTAAGCGCGCAAGATTTACTTGAATGAATTTAGATATATATTCGCCAAAAATAAAAATATGCGGCATTCAAACCACTGATATTTTACGAACTTGTATTGATGCAGGCGCTGATATGGTGGGGTTTGTTTATTTTGACAAAAGCCCGCGCCATATTGATCTAATAGAAATATTAAAATTAACAGCATTGTCATATGGAAAAATCGAAACTGTGGTTTTAACGGTTAATCCAAGTGATGATTTGCTTAAAAAAATTGATGCTATAAAACCTAATTGGCTACAATTACATGGCAATGAAAGCGTTGAGCGAATAAAAGAAATCAAGCAGATTACTGGTGTTAAAATTATTAAAGCTCTACCCATTGGCACAAGTGAAGATGTTAAAAATATTGCTCATTATTATGATGTTGCGGATTTGATTATTCTTGATGCAAAACCGCCAAAAAATTCCTCCCGCCCAGGGGGTTTGGGAAAATCTTTTGATTGGGATTTGCTTAAAACTCTTGATCCTTCAATTAAATATATGCTTTCTGGCGGTTTAAATGTGCAAAATGTTGGCGATAGCGTGCTAAATTTAAAGCCTTATGGAATTGATGTTTCTTCTGGTGTTGAAATTAACGCAGACATAAAAGATAAAAATGGTATAAAAGATAAGAATAAAATTATTGATTTTATTAAAATCGCCCGCCAAAGCGCTACAAAGTAGATACGCAAAGCGCCACAAAGTAGAAAAGTAGTAGAATGGAAAATAGCCAGTTTAATTCGCTTAAAAATGCCCCCGATGAAAATGGACGTTTCGGCATGTTTGGTGGGCGCTTTGTTGCCGAAACCCTAATGCCGCTTATTCTAGAACTTGAGAGCGCCTATGAGGCTGCTAAAAATGATCCCGCTTATCAAAATGAGTTGGAGAATTTAAATTCAGATTATACAGGTCGCCCATCACCACTATATTTTGCTGAGCGCCTAACCAAAGAGCTGGGCGGTGCAAAAATTTTCTTTAAACGCGAGGAATTAAATCATACTGGCTCGCACAAGGTGAATAATTGTTTAGGTCAAATTCTTTTAGCCAAGCGCATGGGTAGAACGCGCATCATTGCCGAAACTGGCGCTGGCCAACATGGCGTTGCCACCGCAACAGTTTGTGCACGGTTTGGCCTGCCTTGTGTTATTTATATGGGCGCAACCGATGTGGAGCGCCAAGCGCCAAATGTTTTCAGAATGAAACTACTTGGTGCTGAAGTTGTGCCTGTAAGCGCTGGCGCTGGCACTCTTAAAGACGCTATGAATGAGGCGCTGCGCGATTGGGTGAGCAATGTCAAAGACACATATTATTTGATTGGCACAGCTGCAGGGCCGCACCCATATCCTACAATGGTGCGTGATTTTCAATCAATCATTGGTAAAGAATTACGTGAGCAGTTTTTAGCAAAGGAAAATAAATTACCAGACGCAATTGTTGCTTGCATTGGTGGCGGATCAAATGCAATTGGGATTTTTCATCCGTTTTTAGACGATAAGCAGGTGAAGCTTTATGGCGCTGAGGCTGGTGGACTTGGCATTGAGGTTGAAAATGGCCACGCTGCCTCTATGACTGGTGGCAAGCCGGGGGTATTACATGGCAATCGCACATATTTATTACAAAATGATGATGGGCAGATTTTAGAAGGCCATTCAATTTCAGCAGGTTTAGACTATCCTGGAGTTGGACCCGAACATTCATTTTTAAAAGATGTTGGGCGAGTAACCTATGCACCTATCACTGACAAAGAGGCGCTTGAGGCTTTTCAGATATGCACAAGATTAGAGGGCATAATACCAGCGCTTGAAAGTGCGCACGGTTTGGCGCAAGTGATAAAAATTGCCCCCATGATGACAAAAGAGCAAACCATAGTGCTTAATCTTTCTGGGCGCGGCGACAAAGACGTTGAAACGGTTGGCAAACATCTTGGCGTTGAGCTTTAGGGGTATAAAATGACAAAATCACGAATAGAAAAATCTTTTAAAAAATGTGCTGATAATAATCGCGCCGCTTTGGTGACTTTTATCACCGCTGGTTATCCTGATCTTAAAACCTCACAAAAAGTCCTTAATGGCCTGCCAAAAGTAGGTGCGGATATTATTGAATTGGGCATGCCTTTTTCTGACCCTATGGCCGATGGGCCAACAATTGAAGCAGCGGGGCATAAAGCCTTAGCAGCAGGACATAACACGCTAAAAACGCTTGAAATGGTCGCTAACTTCCGCAAAAACGATCAAACAACACCAATTATTTTAATGGGTTATTATAATCCTATTTATATTTTTGGAGTTGAGAAATTTCTTATAGCAGCAAAAAAAGCAGGGGTGGACGGCCTAATCATTGTTGACTTGCCAAGTGAAGAAGATGAAGAGTTATGCCTTCCTGCTTTAAAACATGATATAAATTTCATTCGCCTAACGACCCCAACAACCGATGAAAAACGCTTACCAACAGTGTTAAAAAACTCATCTGGTTTTGTTTATTATGTCTCCATGACAGGAATTACAGGCTCTGCAATTTCTAGTTTTGATAGTGTTAGTGATGCAGTAAAAGAGATAAAATCTCACACAGATTTACCAGTTGCGGTTGGGTTTGGTATTAAGAGCGCAAAAGATGCGGCACAAATTGCAGCTTTTGCTGATGGGGTGGTAGTTGGTTCTGCTTTAATTAAAGCGCTTGAAAATTCACTAGAAAATGGCAAAGCAACAGATAGTAGCGTTATTGCTATACATAATCTAGTTGGTGACTTAGCAAGTGCAATTGCTGCAGTTAAAAAATAAATAAGCAGAAATAAACAATATTGTCGATTAAGAATAAACCTGTTAAGTTGCTTTCAATCAATAAGAGCTTGTTAAAAGCTCAATAAAATAACAGGTATGAAATAACAGGTAAATAGTATCATGAACTGGATTAACAATATTGTTCGCCCTAAAATTCGCTCTCTTCTTAACAAGCGTGAGCTTTCAGAAAATTTATGGGTGAAATGCCCAGATTCTGGCGAAATGGTATTTTATCGTGATTTAGAGGTTAACCAATGGGTTGTGCCTTCTTCTGATTATCACATGAAGATTAAAGCCAAAGATCGCATGGATAGCTTTTTTGATAATGGCGAATATGAGATGGTTGAATTGCCAAAAGTTGCCCATGATCCATTAAAATTCAAAGACATAAAAAAATACTCTGATCGCTTAAAAGAGCATCGCAATAAAACTGGCTATGAGGATAGCGTGTTGGTTGCAACGGGTAATTTATCTGGTCAGGGTGTAGTTGTTGCGGTGCAGGATTTTGATTTTATTGCAGGCTCATTAAGTTTGGCTGCAGGGGCGGCAATTGTTCGTGGCATTGAAGTTGCGATAAAGCAAAAGCAACCCTTTATTATTTTTACTGCCTCTGGTGGTGCGCGGATGCAAGAGGGAATTTTTTCTCTTATGCAATTGCCAAAAACTACGGTTGCAGTGAAACGTCTAAAACGTGCTGGTCTGCCTTTTATTGTGGTATTGACTAACCCAACAACTGGCGGCGTTACAGCCTCTTATGCCATGCTTGGTGATGTGCATATTGCTGAACCAGGGGCGCAAATTGGTTTTGCTGGTGCAAGGGTAATTGAGCAGACAATTCGTGAAAAACTGCCAGAGGGTTTTCAGCGTTCAGAATATTTGCTTGAGCATGGCATGGTAGATATGGTTGTGCATCGTCATAAATTACGTGAAATTATTGGCTCATTATTATTGATGTTCATGGGTCAGCCAGCTACTGAAAAATCAACTCAATTGATTGTTGCAAATAAAGAAGAACAAGATAAAAAAGAGGCTAAAAAACCTACTGAAGATAAAGAGATTAAAGATAGCCCTCTTCACTCCTCTCCGCCAGAAGCTGCACACGCAGAATAATGATTTATGCGCTTAGATGCAATTTTACAGCGATTACTTAAACTGCACCCAAATAAACTGATCGATCTTAAGCTAAGTCGCATAGAGTATTTGCTTAAGAAGCTTGGCAATCCGCAAGACAATCTACCTCCAACCATTCATGTTGCTGGCACAAATGGCAAGGGGTCAACCATTGCGCACCTTCGTGCTATGCTTGAGGCAGCAGGCAAGAAAATCCATATTTACACATCACCACATTTAGTTAAATTTAATGAGCGTATTCGTTTGGCAGGTGAATTAGTAAGTGAAAAACAATTAAACGAGGCGCTTGAACATTGTGAAAAAATCAATAATGGGCAAGAAATAACATATTTTGAAATTACTACCGCCGCTGCTTTTTATCTTTTTGCCAAGGAAAGGGCAGATTATCTTTTGCTTGAGGTGGGCTTGGGTGGGCGTTTTGATGCAACTAATGTGATTGATAATCCGCTCGGCACAATCATCACCCCCATATCTTTGGATCATCAAGAATTTTTGGGTAATAATCTATCACAAATTGCCTTTGAAAAAGCAGGCATATTAAAATCTGGCTCAAGTACAGTAATTGCCCGCCAAACAGAAGAAGCACTTAATTCAATTCAAAAACAAGCGGATATACTGGGCGTAAAACCTTTTATAATGGGGCAGGATTTTGATGGCTATCAACAAAATGTTAGCTTAGTTTATCAAGATGAAAATGGCTTATTAGATTTACCTCCCTCAAATTTAAAGGGAATATTTCAGTATGAAAATGCTAGCGTTGCCATTGCTGCTGTGCGTCATTTTAATTTGCCTGTAAGTGAAGACAATATCGAGCAAGGGCTAAAAAATGCAATTTGGCCAGGGCGCTTCATGCTTATTATAAAGGGAGAATTACGCGATATTTTACCGCCCTCTCATCAGCTTTGGCTTGATGGTGGACATAATGTTGCAGGTGCAAAAACGCTTGCAAAATCCCTGCAATCACTTGAGTCAAAAAAAGCTATTATTTTAATAATGGCGGCTTTTGCCAATAAGGATATTTCAGGCTTTTTAGATCAATTCAGCGGCAAGGTAACAGAATTTTTTGCTATTCCTATGGTTTCAGACAGAGCCTGTTATACACCACAAGAGTTAGCAAATTTAGCCAGTGAAAAAGGCTTTCAAGCTAGAGCTATGGCCTCTATTAAAGAGGCTCTTAAACAGGCGGCCAAAGTTGAAAATGCTATTGTGGTTATTTGCGGCTCGCTACATTTGGTTGGTGATGTGTTAGAACAGAATAAAACACCGCCACAATAGGGCGGTGTTTTTTAGGAATTATCGTTTGTAGACAAAAAACTCCTCTGTATTGCGAACCCTTGCAAGGGGCGTGGCAACCTAGGAAGTTTGTGCAATAACTTAAAGATTGTAGATTGCTGCATCGGCTAGGCCTTCTCGCAAAGACAAACCATTAAGATAAAAGGGTATGTTTCTACCGTTGAACTGGCCCGCCTGCTCTTACCCAAGCGCCAAGTCCACCACTAAGATTTGCTACATTTTCATAACCCATAGCAGCCATTTGCCGCGCTGCACCACTTGAGCGCGCGCCAGATGCGCAAACTAAAAATATGCGCTTTTTTTCGCTTGCAGCAGGCAGGCTTCCGCTTCCATCGGCTTTGGCATGATTAGCAAATTCTTGCAAAGGAGCAGCGATTGCTCCTTTAATTGTGCCGCCCATAATTTCGCCATGTGAGCGAACATCAACAAAAACGCAATCATCATCGCCATGAAATTGCACTGCAGAGCCTGCAGAAATATTTTCATAACCAGCGCCAGCTCCGCCGCCGCCAAACATAGACATGATATTATTAAATGACATATTTTTCTCTTTCTTTAGTAATAGTTAGTTTGTTTTATTAAAAATATTAACTTATGATTTGTTCGTCAAATTGTTTTGCTTTTACTGGAATTACTAAATAATGAACTCCATTTTGCTCTGCTTTTGGAAAGCGACCAGCACGAATATTAACCTGAATTGAGGGCAATAAAAGCTTTGGAGCAGATAAGGTTGCATCACGTGTTTCACGCATAGCAATAAAATCATCTTCATTAGCATTATCAACTAAATGAATATTTTTACGCTGCGCTCCAACTGTTGTCTCCCAAACATATTCAGTGCGACCGTCTGGTTTGTAATCATGGCACATAAACAAAATTGTCTCATCTGGTAATTCAAGAAGCTTTTGAATTGAAGCATAAAGCTTACTTGCATCTCCACCAGGAAAATCCGCCCGAGCAGTGCCATAATCAGGCATAAAAACAGTATCACCAACAAAAACTACATCGTCAATTTTATAGCTAATATCAGCAGGCGTGTGACCTGGGGTATAAAGAACCTCAATTTCAGTTTCACCAAGTTTGAAAATCTCGCCATCCTTAAAAAGCAAATCAAAATCAGAGCCATCAGTTTTTAAGTCTGTTGCATTAAAAACAGGACGGAAAATTTTCTGCACTTGTGTAATATGCTCACCAATACCAATTTTAGCACCAGTTTTTGCTTTAATATAAGGTGCGCCAGAAAGATGATCTGCATGCGCATGAGTTTCAAGCGCATAGATAATATCATAACCTTTATCAGAGGCGGTATTTAGAATTTTTTCAACCGATCTCGTATCAACTTCACCACTTGCAGGCTCATAATCAAGCACTGGATCTATAACCATGGCTTTTTTGGTTGCCAAATCTGCTACAAGGTAAGAAATTGTATTTGTGGCTTCATCAAAAAACGCCTTAATATCTATTTTATCATTTTTCATAATAATCTCCATTATTTTCTTGACCTATATATTAGCTTTTACTAATATTGCAATAACAAAATGAAAGTTTTTTAATTATGAGCAACCAGCTAAAGAAAATTGAACAAGAAAAAATGCGTGACCTTGAGCAAAGTGCCGAACGGGTTAGCGCTATTCTTAAAGCAATAGGGAATGATAAGCGAATTTTATTATTATGTAAAATTGTTGAACATGGTGAGGTAACGGCTGGCTCTTTAGTTGGAATTGCTGGCCTCAGTCAATCTGCAATGAGCCAACATTTGGGCAAATTACGAGATGAAGGAGTTATTACCTATCGTCGTGAGGGGCAGACACTTTGGTATCGTTTAGCTGATCCACATATTAAAGAGCTGATAATCACCCTGCATCGACTTTATTGCTCAACAGATGTTTAGTGGAAGCCCTTGCCTTTATGTTAACTGACCCAAACTTACTCTCAGTTTTTTCTGGCTCACTTGTTGGTTTTATTTTAGCGCTTGTGGGTGGGGGTGGATCAATTTTGGCTGTGCCATTATTGATATATATTGTTGGAATTTCATCAACTCATCAGGCGCTTGGCACATCTGCATTTGCTGTTTCACTAACCGCTTTAATTAGTCTTATTTCACATTGGCGTTTGGGCTATGTAAAGTGGAGATGCGTATCATTTTTTACACTATTTGGGATTTTAGGCGCTTATGCTGGCTCATCAGTTGCAAAAATGGTTGATGGTGAGAAGCTATTATTTCTGTTTGGCCTATTGATGATTATTGTTGGGGCTTTAATGCTATTTAAGCGCAACTCTAGCGGTAATAAGGAAATTCTCTTAACAATAAAAACTGCAAAAACCCTCTTACCACGTTTAATTCCAATTGGCTTTAGCGTTGGTCTTTTATCTGGATTTTTTGGTATAGGGGGCGGGTTTTTAATTGTGCCTGGTTTGATTTTAGCAACAGGCATGCCACTTCGTTATGCAATGGGGACATCGCTTGTAGCCGTAGCAGCATTTGGTGCAACTACTGCAACAAATTATGCGGTTTCAGGACTGGTCGATTGGAATATCGCTTTATTCTTTGTGTTTGGTGGCGCAATTGGTGGACTTGCTGGAATTGGTGCAAGCAAGTTGATTGGCAAAAGCACCAATGGTTTAAATTATATATTCTCAGCTATTGTTATTTTGGTTGGCCTTTGGATCGTTTGGCAAGGAATAATATTGTTTATCTAAAGGCGCTCAATCAGCCCAAGTTTTTCTCGCAACGCAAATCGCAAAGTGAGGACAATTGCCACAAACCCCAAACCAGCCGCAAGCCCAAGCCAAACTCCAACACCACGCATCTCAAGAATAAAAGCGGCATAATAAGCAATACCTATACCAATAACCCAATAACCAATGAAGGATAAAACCATTGGAATGAATGTATCGTTAAGCCCACGCAAAGCTGAAGCCATAATAACTTGCGCACCATCAACAAATTGAAATAATGCTGCAATGCTCAGATAAGAAACAGCAAGCAAAATCACGGGGATATTTTGTGCCTTTGTTGGATCAAGAAATAAATTCGCCAACAAAGTAGGTGCAAAAATAAACAAAGCAGAGGTAAATGACATAAAAAATATTGTGATAAAGAATGAAGTCCAGCCTGCTTT
>JALSJY010000207.1 GCA_026989045.1 Hyphomicrobiales bacterium
GGTGCATGCTTGGTTTTGGCCAGTGACATTGTCCAGTCATATAATTTTCTTAGCAATTTTTCGCTCCATATTTATACTTTAAAGAGGCTTGTAGAGATTAAGGGTTAGAAGTCAATTAAGGAAAAAGATTATAGATAATGGCGCTGACATAGATTTTTTAGTTTTGAGAGAAAAAGTGATGAAACTTATTGACCTATTCTTAGCAATGACTATATTGCGCCAAGTTCAGTTGCCCTCCTGGCGGAACTGGTAGACGCGCCAGACTCAAAATCTGGTTCCTGTATAGGAGTGTCGGTTCGATTCCGACGGAGGGCACCATTTTATGATCTCGCGGTAATTCGCTCCGCTTATACTTTTGATGGGGTGCGGCACTGGTCGCGGCTCGTTCTTCGCTCGCTGGTACGTTTTAGGCTTCTTTATCAAAGCGCACCATTTATTTACTCCTATAAGTTGGAGTCCCAAGGCCAAGTGTTAAATTTTCTAAGAAATTTTAAGCTATTAGCATCTGTTTTGATGTTTTTTGTTTTCACCAATTCAGTTATGGCAATGCCGCAATTATTGGTTGACGCAAGAACAGGTGAGGTGCTTTATGCAAATGAAGCGGATATTGCTTGGCACCCCGCTTCGCTGACTAAGCTGATGAGTGCTTTTGTTACTTTTGAGGCAATTGCCAAAGGGAAGATTACACTTGATACGCCTGTTATTATCTCAAATAATGCAATAAAAGCTCCGCCATCTCGCTCAGGCTTACCAAAAAATAGCGCAATAAGCGTTCGTGATGCGCTGTATATGATTATTGTGAAATCGGCTAACGATATATCTATTGCGCTGGCTGAAACTGTTTCTGGTAGTGAGGCGGCTTTTGTTTTGGAGATGAATAATATAGCTAAAGCGCTTGGTATGAGTGCTACGCGTTTTGTTAATCCCAATGGATTGCACAATAAGGCGCAAGTGACATCGGCGCGTGATATGGCGATTTTAGCATTAAATATTAAAGTCCGTTACAATGACTATAAGGATTTATTTGCAACCTCTATTGTGCAGTTGGGGGAAGCAAAGTTAAGAACGCATAATAATTTGCTAACTGAGTTTGCTGGTACAAATGGCATGAAAACGGGCTTTATATGCTCGGCGGGTCTAAATATTGTGGCTAGTGTTGAGCGCAACGGGCGCTCATTAGTGGCGGTGGTTTTGGGTGCTTCATCGGCACGTGAGCGCGGCGAATTAGTTGCGCAATTATTGCTAAAGGGCTTTTCTGGCGAATATAGAGGGCAGGGAATATCTATTATGTCGATGAATAATAGAGCAGGCTCGATGCCAAAAGATATGCGGCCATTTTTATGTGGTGATAATGCTAAAGCTTATATTGCAGAGCAGGAAAGAAAATACCCCTATGGGTTAGAGGGGCAGCAAAGTTTCTTAAATGATAATATTGCTGCGCTGACTTATAGGGCAAGGAATTTAGGTTTGATGCGTAAAGTGCCACTGCCTATGCCAAGGCCGTTTCATATGAGCAAAACCGCCAATATAAGAGACGCAATAATGGCACCACCTTTGCCGATGCCAAGACCTGTGAGAAAAAGCCCTGTAAGATAAAGCCCTGTGCGTTTATATTTTAATCTGAAACGTAAAAACATCATTCTGTTTTGATGTTTCGCACTGAAGGTTGTTTTTTTTACAATATAGTGGAATGTCTATTATTGCAATTGGATCGTTTGCTAAGAGGGTTATTTTGTCGCTCTTGTTGCAATTATCGAGTTGTTTTTCGAGCTTTATAAGAGGAATGGGGCATTTTTGGCCTCTTGTATCGATAGTTATTTCGTTCATAATATTCTCATCTAATCTAGCAATAAAACCCAATAAACTCCATGAGTAGAATTTTGTGAATATACAACCGTTATGCCTGCATTGGAATATTTGGGATTTGTGAGAATATCCACTGAAGAAACATTAGAACGCCAGCCTGAGAATGTGTTAGCAAAATCAGCATATCCAGCGCTTAATTGCATTGCGCTAATATTATCTGGTTTTTTTGGTGCTTTGTTTGATGCAGCATATTTGGCAGCTAGTATATTTGCCTGATTATTTAATTCAGAATTTATATTTAGGGCAGCTACGCCTTTTGTGGCTCTTAAATGATTGATAATTGAAAGCGCTTTTGCTCTATCTAATTGCGCCCCAGTATTATCCATTCGTGCAGTTAGGCTTGGATCAAGTGGAATGCCAACATTTGTGCAAGATGATAAAACCAAAGTGAATATTATTATCATGAGCGATTTTAGCATGTTACTTCCTTTGGTTTTCTCTTGTTATATCTTTTTATAAAATGTTGAAATTATGGTGATCCCGAGAGGATTCGAACCTCTGACCCCCAGATTAGGAATCTGGTGCTCTATCCTGCTGAGCTACGGGACCAATTATTGGCTTGATAATAAATTTTGCCTTAATTACGTGTAAAAAGAAATTATTATATAATAAGGGGCTTTTATTTGTTCATTCGTCATTTGTCTATTGCTGTTATTGTTAAGTTTTTTATGTTGTCATTTATATTACCAGTTCAAGCAAATGGGGAGTGCGAAATTTTGCAAAAAGGATCAACAGGAATTGTTGCAAAAGTTGTTGATGGGGATAGTTTGCTACTCTCAAATGGTAATAAAATTCGCCTTATTGGTATTCAAGCGCCAAAATTAGCTTTAGGTCGAGAAGGGTTTAAAGACTGGCCATTAGCAAAAGAGGCAAAAGCAGCGTTAGAGGAAATTACTTTAGATAAAACTGTTCGCCTTGAGTATGGAGGGGCGAGAGTAGATCGATATGACCGCGTGTTGGCGCATTTATTTGTTTTGAATGAAAAAAAAGAAATTTGGGTGCAAAGAGAAATGCTAGAGAGAGGTTTTGCTAGAGTTTATTCATTTGCTGATAATCGCTCGTGTCTTGAGCCTCTTTTGCAGGCAGAGGCTAGAGCTAGAGTTGAGAAAAAGAATATATGGGCAAATTCATATTATAATATTCGCTATGCTAATAAGCCTGATAAACTATTGCCATTGGTTGATCATTATGAATTGGTTGAGGGGGCGGTATTATCTGCCAAGCGAGTTGGATCAAGACGATATTTGAATTTTGGTGAAACTTATCAAAATGATTTTACTATTGTGATTGAGAAGTCTGCTTGGCGTTTGTTTAAGAAAGCTGGTATAAAGTTAAGTGATTATCAAAATGCTTTAATTAGAGTAAGGGGCTGGGTTGAAATTTATGGTGGCCCACGAATTGAGGTAACTCACCCAGAGCAGATTGAGATTTTGGCAATAAAGAGCCAGTAATTAAATAGCTCTTAGAAAAGAATAAATGTTTTGCGAAGTGAAGTGATGAATTTTTTAAAAGATAAAAAATATAGATTTAAAATATTGCTTGCTTTGCTTTTAAGCTTGTTTCTTGCTGGCTGCACTGCTTTTTTAGATGGGTCGCAAGTTAGCGTAAGTAGAACTGGAGCTGATGAAAATCAGACATCAAACGTTGTTCCAGCTGGCACTGATCCAGAAAATTATGTAGCAGGACGCAAGGAGCATGCCCGTATTATAGCCTCTTTTGGCGGTGTTTATCAAAATCGAAAAATTGAAATAATGGTAGCTCAAATCGCAGGCAAATTATTGCGAGCAGCAGATATTGGTAATTCCAGCTATAATGTTACTCTTTTAGATAGCCCTGAAATAAATGCTTTTGCCCTTCCAGGGGGTTATATTTATGTGACGCGTGGAATTTTGGCATTGGCTAATGATCAAAGCGAATTGGCGGCGGTGTTAGCGCATGAAATATCGCATGTGGTTTTGCGTCATGCTCGTGAGCGCACAAACAGGACTAAAACTAGCGAGATTGTTGATCGTGTAATTACTGGGGTGCTTGGTGGTGATGCTGATACAGATCAAGGCGCTTCTCGCTCACGATTATCCTTGGCTGCATTCTCACAAAGTCAAGAGTTGGCGGCAGATAAACAGGGGGTGTTAATTGCTGCTAGGGCTGGATTTGATCCGTTTGCGGCTGGTCGCTTACTTAATTCAATGGCTCGTTTTGCGCAGCTTGACGTTGAGGGCTATGAAGAGGGTGATGATTTTTTATCCACTCACCCATCTACTCCTGACCGCATTCAAAAAACACTGGAGATTGCTAACTCTTTTAATGATTCAGGGCTTTTTAATAGTGATGGAAAATTATTAGATCGTGCTAAATATTTAAAAGCAATTGATGGTTTGAGTTTTGGACAAAGCGGCTCGCAGGGTGCGGTGATTGGGCAGAAATTTGTGCATCGAAATCTTAAATTTACTTTTAAAGTTCCTAAAAGATATAGTTTGCAAAATTCTAAGACAGCGGTTGTGGCAGTTGCTGGAGAAAGTGAGGCGCTTAGATTTGATAGCGCACAAGTACCAATTTCAATGTCATTGGTAGATTATTTAAACACTGGTTGGATTGTAGGGTTTGATCCTAAAAGCGTGAAAGAGCTTAAGAATAATGATGTTGAAATGGCTATGGGCAGAGCAAAAACCCAAGCTTGGGAATTTATTATTTATGTTATTAGGTTTAATGGTGAGGTATATAGGTTTATTTTTGCAGCTAAGAAAAACAGTGCAGAGTTTATAAAAGCGGCACAAGATGTTGCGCAAAGTTTTAGAAGAATAACTGCGCGTGACATAGCGCAAATTCAAAATAATTATATAAAAATAATTACTGCTAAAGCTGGTGATGATATTGATGCTCTATCTAAAAAAATGACAGGTCAGGCAAATTCTGATGCATTATTTATGGTGTTGAATAATCTTTATTTACGCGATCCAATTATAGCTAATCAGCAATATAAAATTGTTAGAGTAAAATAAAGGCCAGCCAATTTGGCCAGCCTTTGTTTTATAGCGTTATTTAAAAAACAAATTAAGCCGCTGCTTCTTTGCCTTTAGTAGTTTTTGTATTGGCATCTGAGGCATCAGCCGCTGGCTCTTCAGCTTTTTCTGCATCAGGCTTAGTAGTTTTTGATGGTCTAAGCGCAAGGTTGCTTTCAATCAATTGAGTAGCTTCAGTAATGGTAATTTTTTTAACGGTAGCTATTTCTCTACTCATGCGATCCATTGCTTGTTCGAAAAGTTGGCGTTCAGAATAAGACTGTTCTGGCTGATCGGCAGAGCGAAAAAGATCCCGCACAACTTCTGAGATTAAAACTAAATCACCAGAGTTGATTTTTGCTTCATATTCTTGGGCGCGACGGCTCCACATTGTGCGTTTGATGCGCGCGCGACCCTTAACGGTGCTAATCGCTCTTTCAAGCACAGCTTCTCCAGCAAGCTTACGCATGCCTACGCTTTTGATTTTTGCAACAGGAACGCGAAGAGTAAGTTTATCCTGTTCAAAATTTATAACTAAAAGTTCAAGGCTCATACCCGCAATTTCTTGCTCCTCGATAGAGGAAATTTTACCGACGCCATGAGCTGGATAAACAATAAATTCTCCTGTTTTAAAACCTGCGCGTTGTTGTGATTTTTTGGTTAAAACCATTGGGCATACTCCTGACATGATGCTCTTTAAATTAAACCTAATGAAATATCTCGCTAGGTATCTACCTGTTAACTTGCCTATTTTTGAGGCTTTATAACCAAACGTGCTTATTGTTTAAAGAAGCTCGCTTGGTGGTTTTTTATTCTATTGTTTGCTTGAAATATTATTTTCGCTTTTTAGCTGTTGAGTTTTATTTTTTGAATTATCATTATTGCACAGCACTATAGCATATTTTTTGATATAAATCAAAATTAGATTATTTCATAACATTGCTTCGTTTGCTTATGGTTAAATAAGCTGGTTTATTAACCATAGCGCGTGCTAGAATCGTCATGTTGCTAAATTAGTCACCTTGGCCTGGTTTCTCAGAAAAATACTTTTCAAACTTACCTGTTTCACCATCAAATTTTTCGGCATCAGGCATAGGATCGCGTTTCTCGGTTATATTTGGCCAGATTGAGGCATATTTAGTGTTTATCTCAAGCCAAGATTCTAAACCAGTTTCGGTATCAGCTTTAATCGCTTCTGCAGGACATTCTGGCTCGCATACACCACAATCAATACATTCATCAGGATGAATCACCAGCATGTTTTCGCCCTCATAAAAACAATCAACGGGGCAGACTTCAACACAATCTAAATATTTGCACTTAATGCAATTATCAACGACAATATAGGTCATAAATATATTCCTAACAGGAAGGTAATAGGGGTTTGTTTATAGGTTATTTTTATCAAATGGTGCTAACGGTTTTTTTACTTAAGGGCAAGTTATCAGATTATTTTCTTTATTTATCAGTGTTGTTTTTTAAGGCCATAAGTGCAGCAAATGGTGAATCTGGATCAAAGGGCTTTGCTTTTATTTTATTATGGTGTTTTGGGGCGTGTTTTTTTTTCTTAGCGGAGAGACTTTGCTTGCTCTTGTTATGATGGTTAGTGTTTTTGCTAGAATTTTTTGAATTCTGCTTGTTATGCTCTGATCTAAAAGGAGCAGGAAACCATATATCATCAAATTTTTCTTCTTGAGGCTCGGATTCTTGAGATTCAACTTCTTGCAGGTCGGCTTTTCGCAGCTTATCTTCTTGAGGTTTAACCTCTTGCTCTTGAGCTTCTTGCTTTATTGGAGTGCGCTTTAGGCGATATCCTAAGGATTTTAAGATAGAAGAAAAATCTTCGCCAGCACAACCAAGCAAGCTTGTCATTTCAACGGTTACGCGAAAGCCATTCTTTTCAGCTGCCCCCTCGGGTAACTCTCCCTCAATTGTTAATGGGTTGAGCATGACTAAGGGTCTAATAAGATCAGCCAGTCGCTCTAAAATATCAATTCTAACGGCGCGGTTGCCAGCAATTTTAAAGCCAGCAATTTCATAAAGAGAGGGGTTTATTTCTTTATCTATTTCAAAGGAGGTGCGCCCAGATAAAATAATTTGTGGTAATTCACTAACGCCAGCTTGTTTTATATCGCCATTCTTAAGGGCATAGAGAATAAGCGCTAATTCGCGTTGGGCTGGCTTTAAGCTGAGGGGTAGGTAAATATGATAGGCACCAAATTTAATGCCAAGTCTACGTAATTTACCCCTAATGTCTTGATCTAGGCTTTTAACTAGGCTTGCAATTTTTTGGCGAGGTAGAATACCAAAATGAGAAGCAAGCTGTTTTGTAAGCTCAATGGCTTGAGCGTTGGCTTCATCATTTTTATCGATCTCTATTGGGTTTTCAAGCGCTTTTATTTGCTCAAAAACAACATTGATATGATGCGATAGCCATAGGTTAAGTCGCTCGGATATTTCGATTGTTTTGTCTTTTGGAATGTTGTTGTCGGTCAAGAGAATTATATTTGGCGAAAGGGTTTTCTCCCCTTTGCTTAGATTTGCTATTATTTGACCGCGCCAGCGTAAATATCCATCACTTGCTAATAATATTTCCTCATTGGGAGCGTTAATAAGTCGCTCAGCTCTTAGTTCTAATTGTTTGCTTATAATATCAGTCTGTGTCGTTGAGAGGCTGGTATTATCTTGCGAATTTTGATTTTCTTGAGTTTGGTTTTTTTGAGTCTGACTTGGCATAAACCGCAGCCCCTCAATTGTTCCAAGTAAAATCTCGTTTTCATAAATCTCATCTATATTGAGATTTTTTTGAGTTTGATTTGATGTCATTAAATTTGTCTTTTTATAATATAAAAATCATTCGCTATAAATCATGTTTACTAACTATTTGTTTTGCTAAAAAAAATCAACATTTAGTTGCAGTTTTTAGATAAAATTGATGTAGTTAAAGATAATTGCAGAACAAGTTTAAATGGTGTCAAAATGGCACATTGCGAGCATTATGGTGGATTGGTAATTTACTATTAGCACGAAGCAGGAACAAATATAGTCCGAATCGGGCTTAGGAATGAAGTTGCCAGTTTGTTCATGTCTATATGCTGTGCCTATTGGTGCGGCGTGAACTAAAATCTGTTTTATTTTGAACTTTCTTTGCAATTTTGTATGTTTTAGCTAAATCTTGTTTAGGTTGATTACTGAATAGTAAAAATTATTGTTTTTGGCTGATATATGAAACTTTAGTTAATCTCATGTCTAAAAATTTTTTTTTATAATTAGTTTTTTTAGCTAGCAAAATAGGGGTTTTTGCTAAGTATTTTGATAAAAAATCCGTTGACCGTTTCATAATGGGAATGGTGATTTTGATTCCATAGAGAAACTCAAACAAGATTTACTTGATATATTGAACTTTAGATTAACTAATTTAAATTGAATTAATAATAATATTTATTTGGATATCCATAATTTTATAGATTGATGCTGATTTTATGACACGGACTTGCCTTTGCTGGCCGAACCGAACGTTATGTTACGGCAAAGCTTGTGTTATGTAGTTGCAATGTGCGGGTTGCTGGCATGTGGTGTGGTGGCAGTATAGCGCGCTGTGAGCAATATGGTGACAGGTGAGGGCAGTGCGATGGAGTGAGTGAGAATGGGATAGTGCAGGTAGCGCTCTATTTTAAGCTGGTTAAAACCATTGATAAATCGCCAGCACTTGTGCCGATAATTACCCGATAGGGGATAAAATAATTGCTCTCTTTGAGCGGTGCATACCAGATTAACATACGTTTTGAATTAGCAAGATAGCTGGACATGCCTGAGGTCTTAAAGTGTCCTGAGATGGGCAGATAATCCATTGTGCATAAAATAACCGGCCCTTGGTAGCCCGTTTTATTTGATGTGGCGGTTTGAGTTTTTATATATTTCATTTTAATATTAAATCGTTCAAGGCCTGTAAAAATTTTCAAATTACTTTTACATAATTTGCTATCAAGTTTTTTTCCTTTGATGATGAAAGAGCCAATTGGATCGCTTACGCCCAATAAATGCTTTCTTTCAATTGGCACGCGGCCAATATTATTGATGAGTGGGGGGTCAACCTGAAAACCAGAGGCATTTTTACCGCTATATTGCACATTTACTGAAAAATCGGTGTTTTTCGCTCTGGTGCTAATATTCATGCTTTTTGGTAAAAGAGAATTGCTGTTGCTTAGTCCATTTGTTGAGGCGGATGCTGTGCCTGAAGAAATTAATGTTCCAATGCCAGAAATTTTAGCGCCTAAATTTAGATCAAAGTTTTTACCATCATCTTTTAGGTTTATTTTAACGCTGGCTATATTCACGCCGCCAAGGCTTACGATATATCTTGCATTAGCATCTACTTGTGAGCCAATTGCAGGGCTAATGAATAATGAACTTAAAGAGGCAAATAATAATGCCTTAAAATGATTTTTATTGGTTTTTTTTGTAAGCTTGGAAAAAGGTAAATTTACTAATGACACAATATTATACTTTCACAACTCTTTACTAATGAGCTTTTTAGGAAACATGACTAATGCCATGGTTAACAAATATAGTTTTAGAAATGATGAAAATGCTTTTAATTATAAAAAAACTTAAAATTTAAGTGATTGATGACGCTTATGCTTGACTGATTGCTGTGGTTTGACTATTTAAAGCCAACTTTTCTTACTTTTGAGTAGATAGGTGCGAAAAACCTTCGCATTATTTTTCTATTTTTGAGATAACTTATTTTTGAATGACAGGATTTTATTATGGCAAGGCGTTGTGAACTTTCAGGTAAAGGCGTAATGAGTGGAAATAATGTGAGTCACGCACTCAACCGCACTCGCCGCAAATTTTTACCCAACCTTTGCAGAGTAACACTTATTTCTGACGCTCTTGAGCGCTCAGTTAAGTTTAAGGTTGCGGCCTCTACTTTGCGCACAGTTGAGCATCGTGGTGGGCTAGATGCTTATTTGTTAAAAGCAAAAGATGGTGAGCTTTCAAAGCGCGCTTTGCTTATTAAACAAGAAGTTCGTCAAAAGCTTGCTTCTTAAATAATTATAGACTTTATTCTATTTGGCGCGGCGCTTAAAAAAAGCGCCGTGTTTATTTTCATTTGCGTCGGTTAATTGCCGGAGTTGCAAAAAAAGGTTTGCGAAAATGCGCATTCATTATCCTTTGGCTATTTTGGCCATGAGTTTAGTTATTATTGCTTCAAATTATCTGGTGCAGTTTCCAGTTCAAGCAAAAATATATTCAATTGATTTAGCGCAAATTTTGACCTGGGGTGCTTTTACCTATCCCATAGCCTTTTTGGTGACTGATTTAACCAATCGTTATTTTGGTGCGCCTAAAGCAAGAATAGTGGTGTTGGTTGGTTTTGCAATTGCAGTTTTTTGGTCAATTTTTCTTGCCTCCCCACGTATTGCAATTGCATCTGGCAGTGCTTTTTTAGTGGCGCAATTTCTTGATATTTCAATATTTAATAAAATTCGCTTAAAAGGTTTAAAGGGAATGAAGGGTTGGTGGCACGCCCCGCTTATATCTTCTCTTATTGGTTCAATATTTGATACTATTTTATTCTTTGGAATAGCATTTTCTAGTAAATTTGCTTTTCTTGATACAATATTTGGCCAGAGCGATAGCTCACTACCTTTTGCAACGCCCTTATTAAGCGTTGGTTTTGATGTTCCACTTTGGGTTTCACTTGGAGTTGGTGATTTTATTATAAAAATTATTGTAGCTGGATTGCTTTTACTGCCATATTTTTTGATGCAAAAAAGGCCTTTAATCAAAACTAAATTCTAAAAATAGAGTTCGCTCCCAATTGTTGAAATTATCATCAGAGATGATGATGATACGGGTTTTTTCTTTGGCATCTTTATAAATAGCTATGCCTTCCATATTATCAATATCATTGCCAGAAGCTCTTAAAAT
Organism: Hyphomicrobiales bacterium; assembly: GCA_026989045.1. GTDB lineage: Bacteria > Pseudomonadota > Alphaproteobacteria > Rhizobiales > Devosiaceae > S141-66. Next base: position 10,803 of record JALSJY010000207.1, read on the forward strand.
AACTCTGCCCTTTAATATTGTATCTGGTTTTACATCATTTGCTTTTATTAACCGCAATTGCATGGTGAAACTTAAAAAGCTAATGCCGCGCTCAAGAATAAGCAGGTCACCATTTTCTAAAAAGGCGCAATCGGTGGGGTTCATCTTGGAGGTTTTTTTTATTGAAAGCCTTCCCTTGTCCTTTTTACCCAACATAAAGGCGGCAATATTTTTGTTATCGCGCATATTTTCTGTAATTAACAGGGTTGAGCCAGCTATTGGCGAGTTTGGTGGGGCGATACATAATGCCTCAAGTGAGGCATTAGTGCGCTCTTTGCTGAGGGCAGTTGGAATCGTCACCTCTTTGGCTGCACCGCTTGGTGCGCCATTAAAAAGCTCAAAGTCAGCTACTCTAGTGAGATTTTCAAATCCCACTCTAACGGCTGCAGGTTTCCCAAAGCGATAAATTGTTTCAATGGCTTCAGCATCTTTAGCAAATTTCCGTGGTAAAATATTGCCTTTAGAATTTTTTATAGCAGATATTTTTACCTCACTAAAAGCAAGTAATTGGCCTGTTTCATCATGAATTAAACGCCCAGAAAAGAAATTTCCAATATCGCTAACAAGTGCTATTTGATTATTTTCGCCAGTAAAGCTTATGCCAGAAAGACCGCCAAACTCTTGTGCCTCAGATGATAACTCAA
>JALSJY010000208.1 GCA_026989045.1 Hyphomicrobiales bacterium
ATCTCGCACCATCAATGCTAGTGGCTTACCATGTCGAAATTTACGAGCTCGAAGGCGAGCAACTGCGGCCTCATTGCTTGCATCTAGCGCTAATTGAAAACCGCCTAAGCCCTTGATCGCTACAATCTTACCAGCAAGAATTGCATGTGCTGCAAGCTCTATAGGATCGCCCTTTATTTCACCCTTTTCATCGCACAAGCTCAGCTTAGGCCCACAATCTGGGCAAGCATTGGGCTGGGCATGATAGCGTCTGTCCGCTTGATCATCATATTCTCGCTGACAGGCAACACACATTTTGAATTCAGCCATCGAACTATTCGCCCTATCATAGGGAATGGCACGGGTGATGGTTATGCGGGGGCCACAATGAGTGCAATTAGTAAAAGCATAGCCAAAACGGCGATTTTTTGGATCAATTATTTCGGCTAAACATGCAGAACAGGTTGCGGCATCAGGAGTAATTCCAGTTTTCACTTCCCCTGCCTCGCTGGCAACAATATGAAAGCCGCTTTTTGGCAAAACCTGCGAGCTAGGTTGCAATGTCATTTCATCAATTCTTGCTAGAGGTGGTAAATTTTGACGCAACTCTTTTATCAATTCCTCACCGCCAGACAACAGCCGAATGACCACCCCACCGCCATCATTATATACCTCACCGACCAGCCCTATCTCATGAGCCAAGCGCCAAACATGAGGGCGAAACCCTACCCCCTGCACTAGCCCACGAACTTGTATTTTCTGACCCTTCATCAATGAACCGTGCAAACCATACAGGGATCAAACGAGCGCACAATATGCTGAACTGTGACAGGGTCAGCTTCACCAGACTGGACTAAAGCCCCTTGCAAAGCCTGCTCCAATGGCCCTGCAACACCATTTGCATCACGAGGCGAAAAATTCCATGTTGTTGGGGCGATAATTTGATAATTTTTTATTTTTCTATCATCAACCTGCAGCCAATGACCCAGCGCCCCACGTGCAGCCTCAACCAACCCCGCCCCCTCAGCTTGCCTAGGAATTTCTCCATGAGTGATAAATGCTTCCTCAGGACGAATGGCAACAAGCCAGCCCTCCATTGCGGGGATTAGTAATGCAATTTCAATAAACCTAGCCACAATTCTTGCCTCAACATTACCCCCATTTTGCGCCACCATATCAAGTGCTAGCGGGTTATTCGCTACAACTTGACGTGCCAATGCGCCCACTTCGGCGGGTTTCCCCTCTAACCTTGGAGCTTTACACCAAGTATAGCCGTTTTGCATTTCACCATCGGGGATAGTTTCGCCCTCAAATGGGTGACGTGGATTACTATCACCCTGCATCCATGCGCTTGAAATATCTTCTGAAATCAATCCAGTATTAAGCAAGGCGACTTGTCCATTTTCACTCAATCCACGGGCAAATAAATGCCCTTTTTCAAAAACATTAACATAAGCACCAAAGCTTAAAAACCGATCCCCAGCACGACCAATATTTTCTAAGCCTAAATTGCGACTAATTTGCAAAAAATCTGCAAAATCTGAGCGAGTTTCCATAGCCCATTGATGAAGCTCACTTAGTGTTGAAAGTGCAGAAAAATCCTCCAGCAATCCGCCAAATACATGCTTTTGCAAATAGCGGCGAAAGCCCGCCAGCAATGCTAGCAGATGTTGCACTTCATGACTCTCAACCACCCGAGTTACACCACCTGGCTGTAATGCCAAAGAATGCGGCCACTTGCCTGCCAACAAGCCGATAATATGCAAAAATTCTGCACGCTGGGGTAGCATTTCAGCAACTGCTGTGCCCTTAGTAGCGGCGAAGCGTGTTTTTATAGCAGTAAACCAAGGCTTATCTGCATATATTTCACGAGTAAAATCAGGCATGAAGAACATATAGAAATGCGTTAGATGATCTGCCAAATTTTCAGTGGCATGAACAAGATTGCTCACCAACTTCCCATTAGGCAATGGAGTAATTCCCTGCACTGCCGACAGCGCCTGTGCCGCCGCAATAGATTGGCTAATTGAACATATTCCGCATATACGTGGCGCAATCACCAGCGCATCATGTGGATCTTTGCCCTGCAACATGGTTTCAAAACCACGATAAAGGGGCGAAACTACTTGAGCTGATTTCACACGTCCTTCAACCACATCAAGGCGCACCTCAAGATCACCCTCTACCCGATTAAATGGGCCAACAATAAGACGGCTCATCAATGCCCCTCTTTCTTTTTACGCTCAGGAAAAGACACTATTCTATCTGCAGTTGCATTTTGCTGCAAACGTTTAGGAGTAGCAGCTTTTGATAGCGATGCCAGCGCCACAAACCAAGCTTTTGGCATATCTGTTGGCAATCCAATTGGAATTCCAGCGACTTTAGGTGTTTGCATAAACGGATGGCCGGGTTCTTCAAATCCTGGTTCTGTGCAAGCAATACAAGGATAGCCCCCTGAAATACACGAGCCAGAGCCATTCCAAGGCCGAATATTGCAATCCCCTGCTGCTTGTGTGCCTTTGCAGCCTAAATTTTCCATCATGCAGCCAATCTGGCTTAGTTTTTTTGCGCTGGCTTTATATTCATAAAATTCATTACGTGCGCAACCATGATGCACAAGCGTGCCTGAAATTGCATGTGGACGACCAAAATCATCTAAATCATCAGCGCTAATATCCCCTGCACTTAACTGCGCAAGCGTTTGCGTCACCCAATCTGGATGCACGGGGCAACCCGGAATATTTATTGCGGGCAGGTTAGATTTATCTTTGAAATCACTACCTAAAAGCCCTCCCCTTATATCACCCTCAAAACCTAAACCACAAGCTTCAACCGCATTATCACCACTGCTAGTAATACCGCCAAATGCTGCGCAACTGCCAACTCCCACCACATGATGCGCCTTGTTTGCTAACTTAGCGATAATGTCTTTCATAGGTTCACCACTACCCGCCATCATATGAAACCGCCCAGTGCCATTTGGTCCCATCATTACCGAACCCTCTAAGCACAAAATATCTAGCTGGGTGCGCCCTGCCAAAATATCATCAAAAACTAGCATGGCCTCACGCCCAGTTTCTAAACTAAATGTTGGGTGCCAAAGCAAGTTAATTCCTGCTACTTCAAAGGCAGTTAAAAAATCAGGGGATTGCGCACAAACCAACGAAAGAGTGCAACCGCCGCACCCTCCTGATTGTAGCCAAAGCAGGTTTTTTATATTGCTGTCCATCAATCTGCCCTTGGTGAAGTGTTAGGCAAAGACAAGGTGAAGCATGCGCCTTTAGCGAAATTTTCAACGCTCAATTTCCCACCAGCCTCATCAGCTAATCTATAACTGACATAAAGCCCAAGGCCAGTTCCTTGCCCAATGGGTTTGGTGGTATAAAATGGTTCAAACACTTGATGAATGTCTGCTGCATCTATGCCAAAACCATTATCTTCTACCACTATCTGCACTCCATTTTCCTCTTGAGTGGCGGACAAAGTGATTTGGGGATTGGGGGTATTAACCAGAGCATCTAGCGAGTTTTGAATAAGGTTGACCAATATTTGATGTAAATGCCCTTTTTTCGATATTAAAGACAGATTATCAGAGCAAGCAATTATAATTTTCGGCTGAAGTCTTGCGCCACGCAACACCCAAGTAAGGGCTGTGCGCAATACTGGCTGCAATCTAAATTCCTCAATCGGCTCGCTTTGATTGCCAGAAAAGCGGCGCAAATCCTGAACGATTGCACTAACACGTTCTGCTCCCTCCAATGTTCCCTCAACCAGCGGAATAATATCTTTAGCGATTTTATCCATACCCAATTCTTGACGTAAATCATGCAACTCCTTTGAGGTTTGAGAGCTATCTAATGCTGTTAAAAAACTGTTGATTTTTTTACTATATGTTTTCATCGCATGCATATTACCAAAAACAAAGCTAATCGGATTATTCAACTCATGAGCAACCCCAGCCACCAATCGCCCCAGCGCTGCCATTTTTTCAGAAGCCACTAGGTGAGCCTGCGCTTGTTCAAAGTTCTTATGGGCATGGTCTAAATCACGATAGGCTTTTTGCAATTCACCAATCGGGCGACCAATCAATACCATTCCTAACGCTCTATTGCGGTTATCAAAACGAGGAGAACAATTTATTGAGATCGGCACAGCCTCACCTTTAGCATTATAAACCTGAACCTCACAATCAAATAGCTCTTTCCCAGCACTCATATTTTCAGTAAATTTCTTCTGCGTTTCATTATTTGGTGCTTGCACCAAATCCATTAAGGGCAGACCAATCAACTCCTGAGCTTCCAGCCCTCTTAATTGCGCCATAGCTTGATTAACCTGAATTACTCGCCCCTCATTATCACAAATTATCAATAAGTCGCTCATTGCACCAAGCACGCTTTCAATAAAGCCTTGTGCATTTTCTAGCTCTTCATTTTTTGCCTCTAGTGCCACCTGCGATTCTACTAGCTCAGCATAAACCCGCTCCATCTGTTGGATTACCTCAATCCATGCTTCCTCACCATTTTTAAGCAATGAAAAATCGCTCGAAAATAAAGAAGATTGCATGTTAAGAAGATTCGGCTTTTCCATCATTAGCGTCTTTAATTTAGGGTTGCGAGCGGAGCATTATTTTCTGGCTCTATAGGCTTTTCAAGTCCGTATCGCTCAAGCTTACCACGCAATCCAACACGTGACAGCCCTAACTCTTGCGCTGCCTTAGTTTTATTCCAACGATGGCGGATTAGGCTTTCACGCAAAATCTTAATTTCAATCGCTTCCACGCGCTTCTTCAACGTGCCAGAAGTGCCATTCAAGATTGCTAAATCATCTGGTATATCTGGCGAAGTAGCCATTAAAATCTTAGGCGAAAGTAGCTCAGCACCCAGCATTTTATCCTGCTCACCCATCACCAGCATACGCTCAATCTCGTTTTGCAACTCACGCACATTACCTGTCCATGAATATTGTTTCATACATGAAATAGCCTCAACAGTGAACCCATCAACCAGCTTGTTGATTTTCTCCATCGCCTGTTTAAGCAAAAAACTAGCCAAAATAGGGATATCTTCACGTCGCTCTCTAAGGGGCGGGATTTGAATTGTTACACCAGCAAGATGGAAATAAAGATCCTTGCGCAACCTTCCTTCTGCAACTTCTTGCTCTAGATCACATTGTGAACTGGCAATGATGCGCACATCAACCTTTCTGGTTTGGTTAGAGCCAACTGGTCGTAACTCGCCCTCCTGCAAAACCTTTAACAACTTCACCTGAAAGGCAGGCGGCATATCGCCTATCTCATCTAAAAAAACCGTCCCCCTAACCGCGCGCTCAAACAAGCCGGTATAATCTTGCACTGCGCTGGGGGTTGCGCCCTTTTTATAACCGAACAGTTCAGCCTCCAACAAATCAGGAGGCATAGAGCCGCAAGATTGCACCACAAATGGCATATTCCATCGCAATGAATTATAATGAATTGCACGAGCTACAAGTTCTTTACCAACCCCAGATTCACCAGTAATAAGCACCGATAGATCATAAGGAGCAATTTGGCTCATAGTGCTGCAAATCGCATTCATCGGGCTGACTTTACTGCGAATAATCCCATCATCAAAATTATATTGTTTGCGCAAACCTATACTCTTATCGTCCAGTTTTTTCTTTACTGCCTTGCCAGAAAGTCGCAACTCAATCGCCAGCAATTCATTTTGTCGCTGCAACTCAAACAGGTTGACAGCATTACGCAACACCATCACCAATTTTTCAGGATTCCATGGTTTGGTAATATAATGATATATCCCTGCTTTATTCAGTCCCGAAATAATATCTTCTGCCTCAGTATAGCCCGAAATAATAATGCGGATAACATCTGGCCATTTTTCGCGCACCTGACATAAATAATCCACCCCCGACATATCAGGCATACGTTGATCGCATAAAATAATCTGCACCCAATGATCGCTTAATATAGCTTCGGCCTCAGAAATATTTTGCGCTAAATGAATATCAAATTCATCAGCGAGGTTTCGCTCTAAAGCTTCTAAGGATCTTTGTTCATCATCAACAATTAGAATTGTCGGCTTACTCATGAGACTTTCCTTTTTATTATGCGCTTATCTCGGTGGCGAGCTAGGGTAATAGGAGTGCGAGATTTGCAGATTTTATGCACAAAATTATAGCGTGCTACATGATAACTGGGATCGAACCCAAAGAAATTCTGCCGCATTTTTGCTAACTCCTCTGCTCGATATTCAGCCAGTGGTTTTTGCGCCTCGTCGCTATCTCTACGTTGATTTTTCTGACTCAAAAGCTGGGTGAAACTCTGCACAAATTCCTGCGCATATATGGCTGTTTCTTTATCAAAATCCGCACGATTATCTGCAAAGACTTTATCTACCAACCCTAACCTATTTGCCTCAGGTGCGCCCATAGGCAAACGCTGGGCAGCAATACGTTTGGTATTCTCTTCACCGCAATAACGGGGTAATAAATATGTCCAAAATTCTGAACCATAAAGATTACCCATATCCTTATAATGAGGATTTAAAATGGCGGTTTTTATTAGCCAAACCTTATCACAAGCTCGAGCCAAGAACACGCCCCCTGCCCCAGCATTTGCTCCAATCGCTGCAACTGTTAGATGAGAATCTGTGCAAATAATCGCCTCTGAAAGATCATTCATCGCATTTATATTTGCCCAAGATTCATCTGCTGCACTAGAGGCCGCCTCAATAATATTAAGATGAATTCCATTAGACCAAAAATCATCGCCCCCCTCTAGCACAATCACTTTTGTTGGGCGTTTACAGGCTTTCTTATATGCTGCTAATAGTCGCTCACATTGCTTAGTTGACATAGCGCCATTATAAAAATTAAAGCGCAAATATCCCACATTTTCTTGCTCACGATATGAAATCTCACAATAACCTGCCTCACTATCAAGTGCTATTTCTGGCACATCAAGTTTCATCAACATGGTTGCTGGCAATTTAAACTTATGCTCCCCATCTTTAGCACGCATATGACCAATCCAAATTGCTCCATCTTTGGTTGCTCGGCAAATTGCAGAGCCTGAAGTGGCTAATATCTCACCTGCCTTTCCAGACATATCTGCCCTATGAGCATCATATAGATAAAAAGCCCCATCTCTTACACCTGGCACACCATCAGAAGCACGAATTTTACGCAATATGGTTTCGCTATTGTCCTTTTGCCAATCAATCATACGCTCTTGTTGTAAAACAGCAGGCAGCATCGGCTTGAGAGGCACGATATCTCCGCCTTTTTTAACCTTATCTAGCGCTTCAAACACCGCCTTTAACGCTGCATTTGCGACCTCAAGGCGATAAATACTGGATTTACTGGCAGAACGCATATCAAATTCACAACTTGCCCAAATAGGCCCAGCGTCCATTTCCTTCACTGCCTGCAACACGGTGACCCCCCAGCGTGCTTCATTGCGCAATATTGCTCTATCAAGAGCTGATGGACCACGATCTCCCACAATACCGGGGTGCACAATTAAACAAAAATGATTTTGCCAGATATCAGCAGGAATAGCCCGCTTCAAATATGGCGCAAGAATTACATCAGGGGCAAATAATGCAATCGCCTCACGAGTGAGATTATCATTGATATCAAATTCGATACTGACCTCATGTCCCGCCTCTTCTAAAGCTGCAAATATTTTTTGCGATAAAGAGTTAAAACCATGGATCAGCAGCAAAATCCGCATTAAGCAGCGCTCCATAAAATTGGCGCAGCCTCATGCATCACCAACACACCCACAGTTATTGCCAGCACACCAGTTCCCATCTGCACAGCTTTTAGCAATTTTGAGGCGGTTTTTTCTGCTAATCTAAGCGGCCAGCTTGCAGCATAGGTAAGCGCTGCCATGCCTAAAATTGATCCAATGCCAAATATTAAAATATATAGTAGAGCAGTCTTTGCACTTTGTGTCGCCGCCGCCGCCAATGCCACTAGACCAGCAGAGCCTGCCGCTCCATGCGCCAAGCCAATTAAATAGGCACGCCAAGAGAAAACTTTATGCTCGTGGTGATGCGGGTTTTTTTCATGTGGCACAATGTCATCTTTATGACTATGGGCATGAAAATGCCGCTTTCCATCACCGTGATCATGCGCGTGCAAATGCACCCGTGATTTTAACAACCTATAAAATACATGCGCTCCTAACCCTATCAGCATGATACCAATAGCAAATTCCATACCAGCAGCAAAGCGATCAGTTAATATAACACCAAATAAAATCACTGGTAGCGAAATCACAAACAGGGTGGTGGTATGCCCAACACCCCAACTTGCACCAAGAAACGCCAACCGCTTGGGCGTAGCCTTGCCGCTTGAGGCTAGCGTGCCAATCGCCGCCAAATGATCTGTTTCAAATGCGTGGCTCATGCCCACTAAGAACCCTAAAAGTAAAAAACTTTCCATTTAACAAATCCTTACTTTCCATTTAACAAATTCTTGGTAATTGTTCGCCAGCTAACCAATCAACAATTCTTGTGCCGCCAAAACCAGTTTCCATAGTGACAAATCCCATATCGTCCTTAACTACCTCACCGATGATTGCCGCATCACGACCCAACGAATGCGCACGCATAACTGATAATAGTTTTTTAGCTTTATCTGGGGGGCAGATTGCCACCAATTTACCCTCATTTGCAACATAAAGAGGGTCAAGCCCTAAAAATTCGCATGCTGCATCAACCTCACCACGAAGGGGGATATTTTCTTCAAATAATTTCATGCCCACCCTTGCCTGATATGCAATTTCATTAAGCGTTGCTGCCAAGCCGCCACGGGTTGGATCACGTAAAGTGTGAATATTTGGCACTGCCGCCACCATATCAGCCACCAGCCCATGTAAAGCAGCGCTATCGCTTATAATTTGCGTTTCAAAAGACAGATTTTCACGACTAGACATAATTGCCACCCCGTGATCACCAATATGCCCCGAAATCAAAATTACATCACCAGCCTGCGCATTACTACCAGAAATATCTAATCCCTCTGGCACTATTCCAATACCAGTTGTGGTGATAAAAACCCCATCGCCATTGCCTCGCTCAACCACTTTAGTATCACCTGTTACTATTGGCACTCCAGCTTCTTTTGCCGCTTTTGCCATGGAAATAACAATGCGTTCAAGATCAGCTAGCGCAAAGCCTTCTTCAAGGATAAATCCAGCTGAAAGATAAAGCGGTTTTGCACCTGACATTGCCACATCGTTAATTGTGCCATGCACGCTAAGTGAGCCAATATCGCCCCCTGGAAAGAATAAAGGTGAAACCACATGCCCATCAACACTCATCACCATACGCCCCTTGGGTGCGTTAAACACCGCCTGATCATTACCTTGCGCTAGTAATTCATTGTCAAAATGCTTAACAAAAAGCTCTTCAATTAATTGCGCCATGGCACGACCGCCCGATCCATGGGTCATATCAACCTTGCCAGTTCGCATGTTAATTTTTGTGGGAAAACGTTTTTCCATCTGGCTCATTGGGCAGCCTCCAGAGATTTATCCTTAGCCATATCTAGGCGAAAACGGCCATAAGACCAATAAGCAGCACATGACCCTTCAGAAGACACCATGCAAGAGCCCATCGGATTATCTGGCGTGCATATTGTGCCAAATAGCTTGCAATCGGTTGGCTTTTTTACTCCACGTAAAATTGCAGGACATTCGCACCCTTTTACGTCCTTGCCAGTGCTTTTTGATACAACAAAGCGCCTCTCAGCATCAAATTCAGAAAATTCGCTCTTTATTTTTAAAGCGCTATAGGGAACGTCGCCCAAGCCACGCCATTCAAAACTACGCCGCAATTCAAACACTTCAGACACAATAGCTTGCGCTTTTTCATTTCCATTAGGTGTTACAACTCTTGTATATTCATTTTCCACCTCAAAGCGCCCCTCGTTAATCTGACGGATTAACATAAGGGTAGATTGCATCACGTCTAAAGGCTCAAAACCTGCAATCACCACTGGCTTTTGGAACTCGTTTGCAAAATAATCATAAGGAGCTGAGCCAATGATTGATGAAACGTGCGAGGGGCCATAAAACCCATCAATATGCACTTCGCCTAACTCACGCACTTCGGGGGATTGCAATATATGTTGAATAGCTGCAGGGGTAAGCACATGATTACAAAACACGCTAAAATTCTTTAGCTCTTTTGCTGCCGCAATCTTAATTGCCACCGCAGTTGGCGGGGTTGTTGTTTCAAAGCCAATAGCAAAAAACACCACTTCACGATTTGGGTTATCTTGAGCAATTTTTAGGACATCTTGCGTGGAGTAAACCATGCGAATATCAGAGCCTGCTGCCTTTGCCTTAATCAGCGAATTCTTCTTGCTCGCTGGCACACGCATCATGTCACCATAAGTGCAAACAATAGCGCCCTGCTCTGCTAATTCTATAGCATTATCGATACGAGGTATTGGCAACACACAAACGGGGCAACCCGGACCATGCACAAAATGCACATTGTCTGGCATTAAATCTTGCACGCCATAGCGAAAAATAGCATGGGTGTGACCACCGCAAAATTCCATTAAATTATATTGGCGGCTCGCATCGGCCTCATTGGCAATTTCTTTAGCTAATTTCTTGGCTATGTCTTTATTGCGAAACTCATCGACATATTTCATTTAGCTGCCTTTCAAATCATTGGGAAATGGCAAACTATTAAGGTCTGGCGATGACATTTCTGCCATAAGTGCCAGCGTTTTTTCTGCCTCTTCAGGGCTGATGGTGTTGAGCGCATATCCCACATGCACCAGCACATAATCCCCCACCTTAGCATCTGCAACCAGCGCCAATGATATTTCCTTTTTCACCCCTTCAAGCGAGACAATCGCATTATCAGTTTCTCTCAATTCTACAATTTTTGCGGGCAATGCCAAACACATATTATACGCTCCCTATTTTATTCATCATCTGGCTTGCCTTAATCCAATCATACCAATTAGAAAGCCCCTCACCCGATTTAGCTGAAACCTGTAATATCTTAATTTTCGGGTTCACACGAAGTGCATATTGAATGCATTTTTCAACATCAAAATCTAGATATGGCAGCAAGTCTGTTTTGGTCAATAACATTAAATCAGAGGCATGAAACATATCGGGATATTTTATTGGTTTGTCCTCACCCTCAGTAACAGATAGGATCACCACCTTGTGCGCTTCTCCTAAATCAAACGCTGCTGGACAGACTAAATTGCCAACATTTTCAATGAATAATATTCCATCTTTAATCTTTATATTTTCCAAAGCATGACCGACCATATGCCCATCAAGATGGCAGCCCTTGCCTGTATTGACCTGAATTGCTGGCACACCAGTTTCACGAATGCGCTCGGCATCATTACTGGTTTGCTGATCTCCTTCAATTACAGCAATATTACTATCATTTTTCATAT
>JALSJY010000209.1 GCA_026989045.1 Hyphomicrobiales bacterium
GCGCGCATTTCTCACTCTATTTTGTCAATAAATTTACAATATATTACGGTTATTATAACAAGTATTTACAAAATTTCATAGCTTTTACAATGCCCTATTGTATTTATTTTCAAATATAGCAATAGTGAGTCCTTCATGGAAGGGAGGTTGGCTGTTGCTAATTCCAAGCCATGTCATTTTAGGAGGAGGATTAAAATGAGTGAAAAGAAAAACGGCGTTACCCGTCGTAAGGTTCTAAAGGGAGCAACGGCAGGCGCTATTACCGCTGGCATTGCGCCATCTATATTTGTAAAGGGCGCTTGGGCGCAAGATTTCCGCAACGACCCTAAAGGTGGCGACGTGGTGCTTGGCTTTAACGTGCCACAAACTGGTCCATATTCTGATGAGGGTGCTGACGAATTGCGTGCTTATACGCTAGCCGTTAAACATTTAAATGGTGAGGGTGATGGCGGAATGCTAAACACTATGCAGCCATCAAATCTTAAAGGAAACGGTATTCTTGGTCAAAAGGTTACTTATGTAACTGGTGATACACAAACCAAGTCTGATGCTGCTCGTGATAGCGCGCGTCGTATGATTGAGCGTGATGGCGCTTTAATCATTACTGGTGGTTCATCTTCTGGTGTGGCGGTTGCTGTGCAAGCGCTTTGTCAAGAAATGGGCACAATCTTTATGGCTGGTCTTACCCACTCTAACGATACAACAGGTAAAGACAAAAAACGCTATGGCTTTAGGCATTTCTTTAACGCCTATATGTCTGGTGCAGCACTCGCTCCTGTGTTGTCAAAAGAATATGGCAATGATCGTAGAGCATATCACCTAACAGCTGATTATAACTGGGGCTGGACACAACAAGAATCAATCCAAAACGCTACTGAAGCGCTTGGTTGGGAAACTGAAAAAAATGTTCTTACTCCAGTTGGCGCGGGTGACTTTAGCCAATATATCACACCAATTTTAAACTCTGGTGCTGATGTTGTTGTTTTGAACCATTATGGTAAAGACATGGTGAATTCGCTTACTCAAGCTATTCAGTTTGGCCTTCGTGATCGTCAGGCTAACGGCAAGAATATCGAAATTATTGTGCCATTATTCTCACGTCTTATGGCGCAGGGTGCTGGTGAAAACATCAAAGGTATCCTTGGCACATCAAACTGGAACTGGTCATTGCAAAATGAAGGCTCAGCAGCCTTTGTTAAATCATTTGGTGCTGAATATGGCTTCCCGCCAAGTCAGGCGGCTCACACATGTTATGTGCAGGCTTTGCTTTATGCTGATGCGTGCGAGCGTGCTGGCACTCTTTATCCGCCTGAAGTTATTAAGGCGCTTGAAGGTCATAAGTTTGATGGCATGGGCAATGGTCCAACTGAGTATCGTGCTGAAGATCACCAGTGTTTCAAAGATGTTCTAGTTGTGAGGGGCAATGCTAACCCAACTTCACAATTTGATCTTCTTGAAGTTGTGCAAGAAGTTCCTCGTTCTCAGGTTGAGTATGATGCGAAAATCTTTGGTGGAGAACTCGGGCCATACGAAGTTTCTTAAAAGCATACGAAGTGTTTTAAAGGATTAAGGCTTTAAATTTTACACACATAATATTGGAGCGGTCATTAACGGTCGCTCCAATAATCTGATAATTTATCTCGAGGGGGGATTTTTATGGATGCGTTTTTTCTACAGGTTTTAAACGGTCTTGATAAGGGTGGAGCTTATGCGCTGATCGCCTTGGGGTTGACCCTTGTTTTTGGTACTTTGGGCGTTGTTAACTTTGCCCATGGTGCGCTTTTCATGATTGGCGCATTTTGCGCTGTTACTTTTAGAAAAATCATTACATTACAACAAGTTGCCTTAAGTGAGACGGAGCTTAGCCCTTGGGGAACGCCGCTAGAAATTCACACTCCTTATGCACAAATGTGGTTTGGTGATTTTGGCAAGGTGTTAATTGATTACTCGGTGCCTTTTTCCTTATTGCTGGCAATTCCTGTTATGTTATTCATTGGCATTGCTATGGAGCGTGGTTTAATTAAACATTTTTATAAACGCCCGCACGCTGAGCAAATATTGGTTACATTTGGTTTGGCTATTGTTTTGCAAGAAATTGTTAAAACATTTTTTGGAGCAAATCCAAACCCACAACCAATTCCACAAGCATTTCAAGGAGCTGCTGACTTAGGAGTGTTAGTTGGCATGGCTCAACACACAATAACCTATCCTATATGGCGTTTAGTTTATCTGCTATTTTCACTTGGGGTAATTGCAGCAGTTTTTGCATTTTTAAGATTTACTACTTTTGGACTGGTAGTTCGAGCTGGCATGAATGATAGAGAAACTGTTTCTATGCTGGGTATAAATATCGACAAACGCTTTACTATAATGTTTGGCATAGCGGCAATTGTTGCTGGCCTTGCTGGCGTTATGTACACCCCGATTTTACCACCAGACTATACGCTTGGCATGGATTTTCTAGTTCTATCCTTCATCGTTGTGGTGGTTGGTGGCATGGGCTCATTGCCAGGTGCAGTATTGGCTGGCTTCACACTTGGGGTGGTTCAATCTCTTGCTTCAATGACTGTGGTTAAAGATATTATCCCCGGTATTGACCAGATCATCATCTACCTTGTTGCTGTGATTATTTTATTAGTGCGTCCTCGCGGTTTGTTTGGCAAGCGCGGCGTGATGGAGAATTAATATGTTTAATATTTCAAAAAAAGATGCCATTACCTTTTTGCTATTTTCGATTGTAGTTCTCACTATGCCAATATGGCTTGCCCCACTTGGAGCGTCATATCCTGGCCTATTACAAAAATTTGCAATTTATGCACTGCTTGCAGTTGGCTATAATATATTATTTGGCCTTACTGGCTATCTCAGCTTTGGCCATGCAGCTTTTTTAGGTGTCGGCTCTTATGCAGCGGTTTGGTCATTTAAACTATTATCAATGAACCCAGTTTTGGCATTAGTTTTTGCTATGGTTTTCTCTGGTATATTTGCTTTAGCTATCGGCTTTGTTTCACTAAGACGCTCAGGGATTTACTTCTCAATTCTTACCCTTGCCTTTGCGCAAATGTCTTATAAATTAGCCTATTCGGTGCTAAGTCCAATAACTCATGGTGAAAATGGTTTGCAGCTTACTTTGCAAGATCCCCGCGCAATTGATCTAATGTTTATTGAGCGTGGTAGTTCTTTGCCAGTTTCTAGCTTTTTTGGCATACCAATGAATGGTTATGCTGGATTTTATTTCTGCGCAATTATATTATTGATTGGGTTTTTTATCGCTCAAAAAATTACATCATCACCTTTCGGTATGATGCTTAAGGGCATAAAATCTAACGAAGACCGTATGAATTACACTGGCTTTAATACCAAGCCATATATGCTCACTGCTTTCGTTATTTCAGGAATGTATGCTGGTATTGCCGGCGGATTGCTTTCAATCACCGATCCACTTGCAGGTGCTGAGCGTATGCAATGGACTGCATCTGGTGAGTTGGTTCTAATGACAATACTTGGTGGAGTTGGCACTTTAGTTGGCCCAGTGATTGGCGCTTGGATTATTAAATATTTTGAAAATATTTTCTCAGCTTGGAATGAAAGCGTTCTACATGGCTTTTTCTCCTTCTTACCTGATAATATTGAGAGCTTTGTCGTGTTGATTTCATCTAAATTTGTTGGTGAGGGCTGGCATTTAACACTTGGTCTAATGTTTGTTTTAGTGGTTGTTTTCCTTCCCGGTGGTATTATGGAGGGCGTGAGGCGCATCTCCGCTATGTTTAAGAAAAATAATGATGCTGAAAAAGAAGTGATTGACCCAGATAACATTCCTAAATCAACTTCAGGCAAAGGAGAATAGTCATGGTAAAAGCCGTAAATAACACCGTTCTCCACGTAGCAGATGTTCATAAAACCTTTGGGGGGTTACACGCTTTAGCTGATGTTGATTTGGCGATTGAAGAAGGTAAAACACATGCCATAATCGGGCCGAATGGAGCTGGTAAATCTACCCTGTTAAACGTAATTGTTGGAAAACTTGCCCCAACTAGAGGCACGGTTGTGCTTGATGGCGAAGTGCTGACAGGTAAGTCACCTTATGAGATAAATCAAATGGGTGTTGCCCGCGTATTTCAGACACCTGAAATATTTCCTGAATTATCTGTTTTTGATAATGTTATGGCTCCAGCTTTTGCAAAAAGAGATGGCTCGTTCAAAATGAACATGTTCAAATCAATTGAAAGTGAAAAAGCCATTGCTGATGCGGCTGAGGAAATCATTGTCGATTTTGGTCTTGATGCAATGATAAACACTCATGCGGGGGCATTATCGCGCGGGCATAAACGCCGACTTGAACTTGCAATGTGCCTTATTCAAAAGCCAAGGATTCTATTGCTTGATGAGCCAACCGCTGGCATGTCTCGTCATGATACGAATACAACTATTGAATTGCTTAAAAAAATTAAATTAAGCGGCATGACAAAAGTAATTATTGAGCATGATATGCATGTGGTTTTTTCTTTAGCAGATAAAGTTTCTGTTTTAGCACAGGGGCGAATAATTGCTGAGGGCACATCAGATGAAGTGCGCGCCAACCCTAAAGTTCAAGAAGCCTATTTAGGAGAAGCACAAGAATGAGTGAAAAAGAAACAAAATCTGAACCAACTAATGACAAAAGGCCATATTTCTCAATTGAAAATGTGCATTCCTATTATGGTGAAAGCTATATTGTTCAAGGGGTTTCCTTTGATATTAAAGAGGGAGAGATTCTAGCTCTTTTAGGTCGTAATGGCGCAGGTAAAACTTCTACCTTAAGATCCATTGCACGCACTGATGATCCAGAAGTAAAGTCTGGTGAAATCTGGCTAAATGGCGTGGCCTTGCATGAACTTAAAACTCACGAGGCTGCTCTTAGTGGCGTGCAATTGGTGCAAGAAAGTAGGAATATAATTCAAGGTTTAACGGTTGAAGAAAACCTTGCCCTTGCGCAAGTTGCCCCTGGTCATGGCTGGTCACTTGAAGAAGTTTATGATCATTTTCCAAGACTTGGTGAGCGACGCAAACAAGAGGGAACAACCCTTTCTGGCGGTGAGCAGCAAATGCTAGCGGTGGCGCGCGCTCTTTCTCGTGATGTAAAATTATTATTACTTGATGAACCTTATGAAGGTTTAGCGCCTGTAATTGTGCAGGAAATTGAGAAAATTTTACTTTCTATTAAAAAACTAGGTATCACCACTATTATTGTTGAGCAAAATGCCGTTGCAGCGTTGCGCCTTTCTGATCGTGCGGCAATTCTTGACACTGGTGAAATTGTTTTTACTGGCACTGCACAAGAAGTGTTGGATAATGAAGACTTAAGGCATGAATATTTAGCAATTTAAGGAAATTTCATGAGTGATAAACTCTATAAAGTTCCACAGGAATGGTTACAAAATGCTTATATTGACACAGATCAATATAAGCATATGTATGCTCAATCACTAAATAGTCCTGATGAATTTTGGGCCGAGCAAGCTTGTCGAGTTGAGTGGGTAAAAAAACCAACTATTATAAAAAATGCCTCATTTGACCCAGTGGATATTAAATGGTTTGAGGACGGCATTCTAAACGTCACTACAAGTTGCATCGACAGACATTTAAAAAATCGCGCTGATCAAATAGCATTGATTTGGGAGCCAGATGAAATTAACGAAGAAAACCGCATTTTCACATATAAACAATTACATGATGAAGTTTGTCGCTTTGCCAATATATTAAAAAATCTTGGCGTAAAAAAAGGCGATAATGTCACCATATATTTACCCATGATACCAGAGGC
This sequence comes from Hyphomicrobiales bacterium, assembly GCA_026989045.1. Classification (GTDB taxonomy): domain Bacteria; phylum Pseudomonadota; class Alphaproteobacteria; order Rhizobiales; family Devosiaceae; genus S141-66. Next base: position 5,804 of record JALSJY010000209.1, read on the forward strand.
GGCATTTGCTATGCTAGCTTGCGCGCGTATTGGCGCAGTGCATTCAGTAGTATTTGCAGGATTTTCTCCTGATAGTTTAGCTTCGCGTATAAATGATTGTAACTCCACAATAATAATCACCGCCGATGAAGGAAGACGCGGCGGCAAACGCGTTGCCCTAAAGAAGAATGTCGATGATTGTATAAAATCTGCACCTGGAGTAAAAAATGTTTTGGTAGTAAAACATAGCGGTGCTGATATTGATTGGTTTGAAGAGCGTGATGTCTGGTTTCATGAGGAAATAAAAAAAGTCTCAAGCGAATGCGCGCCAGAGCCGATGGGAGCAGAAGAGCCGCTATTTATTCTTTATACATCTGGCTCAACTGGATTGCCAAAAGGAGTGGTGCATAGCTCGGGTGGATATCTCACCTATATCAGCTTAGCATTTGAGGTGATTTTTGATTATAAAGAGGGTGATATTTATTGGTGCGGAGCGGATTTGGGCTGGATTACTGGACATTCATTTAGCCTTTATGCTCCATTGTCAAATGGCGCAACCACTGTGATGTTTGAAGGCGTACCAAATTATCCTGACCCCTCTCGTTTTTGGCAAATAATTGACAAATATCAGGTCAATCAATTTTTTACTGCTCCAACTGCAATCCGTGCCTTAATGGGAGCGGGAGATGAATATGTCAACAAAACTGATCGCTCAAGCTTAAAACTTTTAGCAACTGCTGGCGAACCAATAAACCCAGAAGCATGGGAGTGGTATTATCATAAAGTGGGTAATGGGAATTGCCAAGTGATTGATAATTATTGGCAAACAGAAACTGGTGGTATGCTACTTACCCCCCTACCTGGTGCAACAGACCTTAAACCTGGCTCGGCAACATTTCCATTTTTTGGCATTGATTTACAATTGGTTGATAATGATGGCAATATACTTGAGGGAGAGGCATCGGGCAATTTATGTATTCTTTCATCATGGCCAGCTCAAGCTCGAACGATTTATCATGATCACCAGAGATTTGTGGATACTTATTTTACTACATATAAAGGCAAATATTTTACCTCCGATGGCTGCAAACGAGATGAAGACGGATATTATTGGATTACGGGTAGAGTTGATGACGTACTGAATGTTGCGGGACATAGAATGGGAACTGCAGAAATAGAAAGTGCCCTTGTGGCGCATGAAGATGTTTTTGAAGCAGCGGTGGTTGGTTTTCCTCATGATATAAAAGGTCAGGGCATTTATGTATATGTTTCTTTGATGCCAAATATTAACGCCAATGAGGAATTAAGAAAACAATTGATTCGCTGGGTACGCAAAGAAATTGGGCCAATTGCAACGCCAGACTTTATTCATTTTACTCCTGAACTGCCAAAAACAAGGTCTGGAAAAATAATGCGCAGAATTTTGCGTAAAATTGCAGAAAATGACTTCACAAACCTAGGAGATATCTCTACACTGGCAGATCAAAGCATTGTTGAAAAACTAATCAATAATCGCCAACGATAAAACGAATAGAATGTGGCCATTTGCGTCCTCGGCCACATTCTTCAGAGGAAGAATGTCAGGTGTTTTTAACACCGTTATTCCCAGGCACTCTTCCTCGCCTAAACTCCTTTGTTCGCCTAGATTATCTTGCTCGCCTGAACTACTTCTTGCTATCGATGCTCTAAACTGGCAGTCCACTGTCGGCTTTTAATGTTCTAATGGACATATTTGTATGTAATTGCGACACACCAGGGAGGCGGGAAAGTAGTCTGCGATGCAATCTTTCAAAATCCTCTTGATCTCGACAAACAACACGTAATAAAAAGTCTGAATTCCCAGCCATTAAGTAACATTCCAAAATTTCTGGCACATTTAGAACAGCTTTTTCAAATGCAATCAGCGCCTCTTCACTTTGAGATGATAACGAGACCTGAATAAAAAGCATTATTTGAAAACCTAATTTTTTAGCGTTTAATATAGCTTTATATTTACAAATTAAACCATGATCTTCCATTGCCTTTAATCGGCGATGACAAGCTGAACCACTCAAGCCCACCTCAACACCAAGCTCTTGCACAGATTTACGAGAATCTTTCTGGATTACTCTAAGGAGTTTCCTGTCAATATTATCAATTTGTAAATTATTGCGCATTTTCTTAATTTTCCTTGATTTTATTCGAAGATTAGCAAGATTTTTACTAAACTTCACAAAATATTCTTGCTCATTATAGGCCATAACCCCACATAAGTCATCTAAGAAAAACACGCGCTATAATTAGGCGTGCTCTCTTTTTTAAGTCTGCTAAGATGTCGTTTTATAGCAAATTAGAATTTTAAATTGCTGAATCAAATGTTTTGATTTTTTGCAAAAAATAGAGTGTTGCCTTAGCGTCCTAGGCTTCACTCTAAAGAGGAAGAGCGTTGGTGGAATTTGTTCCGCCTATATTCCCAAGCGCTCTTCCTCGCCTAATGCAAAATTTTACCTTTGCAAAATCATGTTTTTTTAAAAAATCAAACAATTCCTTACAGCCTTAGAATCACTCTAAAAATAACTTGACAGCAATTCTTTTTAGAATCATAACAACTTAAAAGTAACAAGCTCTAAGCAGGTTACTATTATTAGTTTTCTTATAAATTAGGGTGCAATCACAGCGTCCTTAATTGCACCCTATAGAGGAGAGGTGTTAGTGAGAGCATTGCTCCACTCTATTCCCAAGCACCTCTCCTCGCCTAGAAACAGGTCGCGAGCTGCTATCTTGCAAGATATTGGCGACTTTTATTAACCTATCAAGTATTTATTAACCACAAATCGCATTAGGTGTTTTTGATAATAAATCTATAATTATGCTACTCTATTCTGCTGTTTGGGAATGGAGTAACCTATACAATGCCTAGCGAGCTTAGAACGAATAAAAATTGGCAATTTTCTTACCGAGTGCTTTTACCTATCATACTGGTATTTATTAGCACTATGATTGTTGTTGTTTCTTTTATAATTTGGACCTCATCTCGCAATGATGCGGCATCTATCTCTCGCCAAGATACGCTAATCACTCAAAGTTTAAACGAGCAGAAAAATCTTATCGTTAAAGAGCAAAAAAGCGTAGTTGCTTGGGAAAAAGCAGTAAATGCTTTGCAAGGAGAGCCGGATTTAAAGTGGATAGAAGAAAATCTTGGCATAGCGATGAATAGTTATTTTGGGCATGATAATGTATTTATCCTGAACCCAAGTTTAGAGCCTGTTTATGCAATGGCTGCTGGAAAAACTGTTGACCCTAGTTACTACACTCAGTCTAGCGTAAATATTGCGCCACTTGCAAAGCGCCTTAAAGAAATCAATTGGCAAGGCGCTTTTTCAACTTATATTTATGGACATAATGACAATATTCCTCACATTGTTGACTTTATAAACATAGACGGCTTTCCTGCAATAATCTCTCTTATGCCAATTGCTACAAATAAGCTAGTTGGCAATCAAGCCGCTGGATTAGAATATATTCATATCAGTGTTGAATATCTCGATGATGCTATTGCAAAAGAAATAGCTGAATTATTATTGCTTAATAATCCAAGTTTCGGCACTATCGCAATTCAAGAAAAAGGCTTTTCCTCGCAAACAATTTTTAATAGTAGAGGAACACCAATTACCTATTTTTCGTGGAAGCCGAGCAGAGCTGGAATTGAAATTTATACCGAAATAGGACCAGAAATTGCAGCTGGCGTTTTATTTGCCTTGTTAATCATTTCACTTTTAATCTTTAGACTTCGCCGATCAACGGCAAATCTTGAGGCAGAAAGAGCTGCGGCGCACCATTTAGCCTATCATGATAAGTTAACGGGCTTAGGCAATAGAGCAATGTTTGAAAAATGCATTGAGGAGGCAATTGAGCAGACAGAGCCAGGGGAATCTGAACTTGCTTTGTTAATTTTAGATCTTGATATGTTTAAGCAGGTCAACGATACACTTGGCCATCAGGCGGGCGACGAGTTAATTTGTGAAGTTGCAAAAAGATTGCAACCATTAGTGCGTAGCACAGATGTAATTACCCGTCTTGGTGGAGATGAATTTGCAATAATTGCTACAGAATTTACTTGTCTAAAAGATATAAAAACTATATGTCAACGCATGGTGAACAGCATTAAAGAGCCGTTTGAACTCGAAGCTGGTCAAGCATTTGTTGGAGTTAGTATTGGTGTTTCTGTCAGTATAGATAATGCATGCGATAGTGGCGAAGAATTGGTAAGAAAAGCAGATATTGCACTTTATGAAGCAAAAAATGGTGGGAGAAACCAATTTAAATTATATGAAGACAGAATGGGTGAGAGCGTTGCACATCGTCAAAAAATTGAAACAGACTTACGCTTTGCCCTTAATTCAAAAGATCAAATTAATGTTGAATTCGACCCATTAGTAAGAAATGACGGTAAGGAATTATTGGGCTTTGAAGCAAAAATCGTCTGGCAACACCCGTTACTTGGACGAGTTCCGCCAGAAACATTCATGCCTGTAGCTGAATATTGCGGACTTATTTCAACAATTGGCACCTATTTACTAAGAGAAGCCTGCAAAAGAGGAGCAGAGAATTCTGGCCACTTTATTGCAGTTAGAGCATTTTCTTCACAATTGCGAGGCCTAGATTATGTTAATCTTGTGATGCAAATCATCAAGGAAACTGGAATAAACCCAAATGACCTTGAGTTAGAAATAAACGAAGAAATGCTCAGTGACGATGAGAAGGTGGCAGCTAAAAACCTTCGTGACCTCAGAGTAGCAGGAGTTCGCATTGCGATCAGTGATTTTGGATCTGGGTTTACTTCTCTAAGATTAGCACAAGAATTTCAGGTTGATAGGATAAAAATCTGCAGCTCCTTCATCGCTGAAATGGAGCAGTCTCCTGACCCAGAGGCAATTACTCATGCAGTTGTCTGGTTAGCTCGAGCAATCGGGGTTGAAGTATCTGCCGATGGAATTGACAGCAATGCCCAAAAAGAATTCTTACACCGAATGGGTTGCATGAGCTTTCAAGGCGAGTTATTTTCAAATGCAAATCAGCAAAAATGGTTAGATATTGCAGCAAGGGGCAGTTCTGCCGCTAGCATTGCTAAACATAGTGAAATGAATGATGAGATTGAAGTATGGGATATTGCCTAGATTGTTTAATAAATGAGTGAAAAGCAAAATCTAATCAATATGATTATGGCTGGCAAGGGTGCGCAAAAAGCTGATCTTGTAATTAAAAATGTTCAACTACTTGATGTGATTAGCGGTACAATTACCAAAACTGACATAGCAATTGTTAACGATCGAATTGTTGGAACACATGAGCAATATGAAGGCAAGGTTGAAATTGATGGCAGTGAGCGGTTTGCTGTTCCAGGCTTTATCGATACACATTTACATATTGAATCCTCTCTTGTTACCCCATTAGAATTTGATAGATGTGTGCTGCCCTATGGCGTTACCACAGTGATTTGCGATCCGCATGAAATTGCAAATGTGCTTGGAGTGAAGGGAATTAAGTATTTTTTGCAAAGTGCAGAGCAGACAATTATGGATGTTAGAGTAAAC
>JALSJY010000210.1 GCA_026989045.1 Hyphomicrobiales bacterium
AGGAACAGCTTGTGCAATGGTTGGCACTCTTGCTTCGTGCCAGCCAATACCAGTATTTATGATATTAACCCCAAGCTTCTCAACTGCTTTACCAAGCGCCACAACTTCAGCCCATGTGCTGCCTCCCTCAACCAAATCAATCATTGAAAGCCGATACATAATGATAAAATTTTCACCAACAAGCTCTCTAGTTTTTCTAATAATTTCCAGCACAAACCTAATACGATTTTCAAACGAGCCGCCCCATTTATCAAGGCGAACATTGGTGCGTTTGGCAATAAATTGATTTATCAAATAGCCCTCACTACCCATAATCTCCACACCGTCATAGCCAGCTTTTTTTGCTCTTAAGGCACAATTTGCAAAATCATTTATGGTGCGCTCAATATCATCATTGCTCATTTCTTTTGGCATATGCGGACTAATTGGCGCTTTTATTGCGGAAGGGGCAACCAAATTTGGTGCAAATGAATATCGCCCAGTATGTAAAATTTGCAGCAAAATTTTACTGCCATATTGATGCACATTTTTAACAACTTTTTGATGAATGGGAATTGCTTCATCACTATCAAAGCGCCCAAAACTCGCCGCACTAGATGGCAGTCCAGTGCCGCCCTCAATATTGGGCGAAACTCCACCCGTAATAATTAGCCCAACACCACCCTTTGCCCTAGCGCTATAAAAAGCGCTTAACCTCTCACCGCTTTTGTCAATTTCTTCTAATCCAGTGTGCATTGAGCCCATCAGCACACGGTTTTTTAATTTCGTAAAACCCAAGTCTAATGGACTAAACATTTTTGGATATTGCATTTTAACACCATTCATAAAGCTAAGCTAATTGTTTAATCAGCCTATTGATGGCGCTTAATTCTGTCAAATTATTAGCTAGTTTCTATTTGGTGGGGGCATTGGAATTGGTGCTATAATGTCAGCAGGAGTAGCCACTTTTTGCCCTCCACCAAACAGCCCACCAAAAAACCCGCCAACTGCATTTGAAATACCTAAGGTTTGCTCATTTATTGCTGCATTAAGAGCAGCAGTGCGCTCAGCAGCTTGTTTTTTTTCTAATTCTCTTTTTTCAGCTAAAGCTATTCTTTTAGTTGCATCATCTTCATAAGTTGCAACAAGTTTATTAAATTCAGCCAAGTCTGTTTGTTGTTTTGCCATTACTTGCGCCATCAATTCAGGCTTTGTTGATTGCGTGGGACAAGCACCAAATGCACTAGCGGGTGGATTTTTAGCATTAAAAATATATCTACCCTCACAAACGTCCCAACTTGGCAAAGTTTTTGAAATTTCAAATGCATCATAGCCAATTTTAAGATTTTGCCAAAACTCAACATGAGGCGATTTATAATGTTTGGCCAAATTTTTTGCGCTCATTCTGAAGGGATAAAGTTGCAATTGAAATGAGCGCTGCCCGCCACGAAATGATTCTCGTCCCAAAGCATAAATTTCAGCAATACTCTCATCAGTCATAGAATAGCACCCGCGAGAAGAGCAATCACCATGCACCATTAAATCAGTGCCAGTGCGCCCATGCGCACGATCAAATTTATTCGGAAAACCAGTATTAAAAGAAAGATAATAGCTTGAATTTGGGTTCATACGCCCAGGTGTAACAGTATAAAACCCCTCGGGAGCCTGCCTATCACCCTCTTTAAATTTTGGCCCTAATTGCCCAGACCAGGCACAAATCTCATAAGATTTTAACAAAGCATATGTGCCGTTGCTTTTTTGCTTCCAAACCTCAAGCACATTTTCTTCTTTAAATAGACGAATTAACATCGCCTCAGAAGGCGTCGAGCCAATATTGCTAATCTTGCTTTTAATTGCGCCTGATAATGGTTGTAAATGCTTTCCTGCACCCTCAACCAACCCACACCCAGCTAAAAATCCTGAGATGACTAACAAAGTGAAAAACTTAAATATAAAAAAAAATTTCAACTTAAATAACCGCCTGCTTAATAATAAAATTAGTATATATTATATACAAGAATCCCTCAGCAAACTATTAACATTTAAGTGAGCCTATTTAAGAAAATCTCCAATGCTAAGGAATTTTTCTTCGCGCTTTTCTCTTATTTCTTCGTGACTTAGGCCTTCAAAATCACTTAGAAACTTTGTAATTTCCTCTCTAACAGCTTGCATAACTTTTTCAGGGTGTCGATGCGCGCCACCAGCAGGCTCCCCAATTATTCCATCAATCACTTTAAAGTCCAACAAATCTTGCGCGGTGATTTTTTGTGCAACTGCCATATCTTTAGCTCTTGCAGCGTCACGAAATAAAATTGATGCGCCAGCTTCTGGTGAAATCACAGAATAAATCGCATGCTCTAACATTAAAACCCTATTTGCCGAGGCAATAGCAATCGCTCCACCAGATCCACCCTCACCAATTATAATGGCAAGGTTCGGCACTCCAATATCAAGGCATTTTTCAGTCGAGCGAGCAATCGCTTCTGCCTGCCCGCGCTCTTCTGCGCCAACTCCAGGATAAGCACCAGATGTATCAACTAAATAAATAACAGGAATATCAAACCTATCTGCCAAATCCATAATACGAACAGCTTTGCGATATCCCTCTGGTCGAGCCATACCAAAATTATGTTTTAGACGGCTTTTAGTATTATCGCCCTTTTCCTGTCCAATGATGGCAACAGCTCTGCCTTCAAATCGACCAAAACCAGCAACAATTGCAGCATCTTCACCATATTGCCGATCTCCGCTAAGGGGAATGAAATCTTCAATTAAACTTTCGATATAATTTTTTAAATGTGGGCGCTGTGGGTGTCGCGCAACTTGCACTTTTTGAAACGGGCTAAGCTTTTTATAAATATCTGAAAGTGCCTCATCAGCCTTAGCCTGCAAATGCCCAATTTCTTCTTCGGTTGAAACAGCTTCATCGCCTGAGCCAATTGTTTTTAATTCAGCTATTTTGCCTTCTAATTCGGCAACAGGTTTTTCAAAATCAAGATAGGATTGCATATTTTTTTCTTTTACTATTAAATTTATCTTTATTGAGCTTAAAATATTGGCGCGAAAATGACGCTGTCAGAGCAAAGAGTCAAGTATTGTTAATTTGATCATAAAATCTTTTAATCTGATAATGGGTGCAGAGCAACAAGTTGCTTTAATCTCTCACTCAGCACATGTGTATAAATTTGAGTTGTTGAAATGTCAGCATGACCAAGTAAAGTCTGCACCACACGTAAATTTGCCCCCCCTTGTAATAAATGAGAAGCAAAAGCATGTCGCAAAACATGTGGAGAAACACTTGATGGCTCAATATTAGCTTTAATTGCTAAGTCTTTTAACTCACGTCCAAAAACCTGCCGCTGGTGATGTCCCGACTTTGTCTTAGCTGGGAATAAAAATTTGCTTTTTTCCTCTCTCTCCAACCAAGCTTTTAGCGCATCTCTTGCGCTATCGTTTAGTGGCACAATTCTTTCTTTATTGCCTTTTCCAACAATAGTAATAAAAAAACTATTACCCATTGCCGCCTGCCTTGTTAGGCTAACCAACTCACTAACCCGCATGCCAGTGGCATATAATAATTCTAACAAAAGATATAAACGTTGCGCCTTTATGCTGTTAGTTTTACCTTTAGCCTCTATTTCGGCTAAATCTTGCGCCTTCTTTAGTAACTTATCCACCTCTTCAACTGATAGAATTTTAGGCAATGGCCTTGCGCTTTTTGGTGCAGAAATTATCCGAGTTGGATCATCATTTCTTAGGCCATCACTATGCAAAAACCTATGAAATTGCTTAATAGCACTAAGCCTACGCGAAACAGAACTAGCCCCAAGCCCAAAACCATCTAAAGCTTCAAGATGAGAGATTATCTGCGCACGCTGGGCTTTAAGCACAGATATATTTTTGCCACTAAGAAATGAATAATAATCGATCAAGTCAGCTCTATAAGCCAAAATTGTATTGTTTGCAGCGCCTCTTTCAGCACTCATCATTTCTAAAAATGCTTCAATAAGATGAGATTCCTTTAAATGAGATTCTTTAGCCATTATTTTAATTTTGAAAAAGCTCGCGCGCAGGAATGCGATCGCTCACTGTTTTTTCACTAGGCTCGACAAAAACCACCAACGCAAACATCGCCCCATAAATTAAGGCGGCTATAAAAAGAATGACAATAAAAAACCTAATAAGAGTTGGCATAAAAAGCTCCAACAAATGAATGACTGTCACCCTTTTGAGCGATTTTTTGCTTATTTACAAGCTCTGCGCTAATTTTAACCTCTGTTAGCAAACAGAAAACTTGACAAATTTCACTATCAGCGCTTTTAAAGCCATTAGGGAAATTATTTTTGGAAAACTTATTGGCACAAGCTAACAATAAAAAAACTAAATTTGATGCAAGTCAGCTACTCTTACAGTTAAAAAACAAGCCTATTGTGCTCGTTGGAATGATGGGTGCTGGCAAAACCTCATTGGGGCGACGCTTAGCTTTGATATTAGGGCGCAAGTTTATCGATAGTGATGTCGAGATTGAGCATGCCGCTGGCATGAATATTTCAGATTTTTTTAAAACTCATGGAGAAAGTGATTTTCGCAAAGGTGAGGCAAAAGTTATTGCACGCATCTTAAGTGAAAAAAATACAATAATTGGCACTGGCGGTGGTGCTTTTATGAATGATGAAACCCGCGCTCTAATTAAATCAAAAGCCTTATCAATTTGGATAAGCGCAGATTTTGAAATATTATTTGAACGTATTTCACGTCGTCCCACCCGCCCATTGATGCAAACAGACAACCCCCGCCAAACGCTTAAAAACCTAATTGAGCAACGCTATCCAACTTATGAAAAAGCTGATATAAAAATAACTTCTGCAGATGTCCCTCATGAAGTTGTAATAGAGCAAATTTTAGTAGCAGTAAAAAATTACTTTGAAGATTTAGAAACTTAAAATTAAACAATGTCACAAAAAAATCCAACTAAAGTCCGTATTGAACTAAAAGAGCGCTCCTATGATATTCTCATTGGCAATGGCCTGCTTGAGCAAAGCGGTCAAATTTTAAAAAATATGTTTCCAAGAGCTCGCTTTGCTATAATCACCGATACAAATGTTGCAAAATTTCAACTGCCCCGTTTAGTAAAATCGCTTGACGAAGCAGGACTTAATCATAGCACAATCACCGTAAAAGCAGGCGAAGCTTCAAAGTCTTTTGCAACCTTAGAGCAAGTGCTAGATGAATTATTATTGGCACAATTTGAGCGTTCTGATATAATTTTAGCCTTTGGTGGGGGAGTAGTTGGTGATTTAGCAGGCTTTGCCGCTTCTATTACAAAACGTGGCATGGAATTTGTGCAATTTCCAACCTCACTCTTAGCGCAAGTTGATAGCTCGGTTGGTGGGAAAACTGGCATAAACACTAAACGCGGAAAAAACCTTGTTGGCGCATTTCATCAACCAAAATTAGTTATTGCTGACCTTGACGCTCTAAACACCCTGCCAAAACGTCAATTTACTTCAGGATATGCCGAAATGGCCAAATATGGCCTGATTGATGATGAAGATTTTTTCTTTTGGTTAGAGAAAAATCACATTGATATTTTCAACCATTCACCCGCCCTTTCAAAAGCAATTGCCAGCTCTTGCAAAGCAAAGGCACGCTTTGTAATTGCCGATGAAAAAGAAGCAGGCATGCGCGCTTTATTAAATTTGGGTCATACTTTTGGCCATGCACTTGAAGCAATCACTGGCTATAGTGACAGATTATTACATGGCGAAGCAGTTGCAATCGGCATGGTTTTGGCTTTTGAGTTTTCAGTAGAGCTTGGCCTTTGTAATTCACAAGATGCATTAAGGGTAAAAAGACATTTGCAATTACTTAGCCTGCCTACCATGTTATCTGACATGAATGATGTAGATTTGACTATTGATGGTTTAATGCAAGCAATAAATCAGGATAAGAAGGTTAAGCGTGGCAAATTGACCTTTATTTTAACAAAAGCAATTGGCAAATCATTCATTGAACATAATGTTAACCCAGACAGACTTATTGAATTTTTACGAAAGAAACTAAACTCGTGACCATTTGGATTACGCTTGGCGTTATAGCCATTTTATTATTCATTAGTGCCTTTTTATCAGGCTCTGAAACTGCACTTACTGCCGCCTCGCGCGCACGTTTGCGTGCTAAGTCGCAAAAAAACTCTAAAAAAGTAAAAACTGTTGAAGCACTTTTAGATAATAAAGAGCGGCTTTTAGGTGCATTATTATTAGGCAATAATTTAGTCAATATTCTTGCCTCAGCTTTAGCAACTTATGCCTTAATCACAATATTTGGTGACGGAGGGGTGGTTTATGCCACCCTATTGATGACATTAGCCGTGGTAATTTTTGCTGAAGTACTACCAAAAACATGGGCAATAAACCGCCCCGATGAATTTGCCCTTGGAGTTGCGCCAATAGTTCGATTGCTTGTAATAATCCTGACTCCCTTTACCATAATTGTGCAATTTATAGTGCAAATATTCCTACGAATCTTTGGCATAAAGAGCGATAAAATACGCTCCGGACTAACAGGGTTAGAAGAAATCCGCGGCACAGTAGATCTGCTCCATTCAGAGGGTGAAGTAGTAAAGTCTGATCGAGATATGTTGGGTGGCATTCTTAATATCAAAGATTTAGAAGTGCTTGATATTATGGTGCATCGAACCAAAATGATTACGATTGATGCAGAGCAACCAATTGAGCAAATAATCAATCAGGTATTAAAAAGCCCCTATACTAGAATGCCTATTTTTAAGGGGGAGCCAGACAATATTACTGGTATATTACACGCTAAAGACGTTTTACGTGCTTTAATAAAAACCAAAGGCGATATGTCTAAAATTAAAATTTCAGAAATAGCCCAAAAACCATGGTTCGTTCCAGAAACAACTCCGCTTGAAGTTCAATTAAATGGCTTTCTAAAGGGTAAGTCACATTTTGCTATTGTGGTAGATGAATATGGAGAGGTTCAAGGACTAATAACGCTTGAGGATATTTTAGAGGAAATAGTTGGCGATATTTCTGATGAGCATGATGAAGTTATCGAAGGCATAACTAAACAATTAAATAGCTCATTCATAATTGATGGCGCTTTGCCAATACGTGATGTTAATAGAGCGCTAGATTGGAATTTACCCGATGAAGAGGCTACAACTATTGCTGGTTTAATCATTCATGAAGCAAAAACTATTCCCGATAAGGGCCAGCAATTCACCTTTCATGGCTTCAGATTTAAGGTGATAGAAAAAATTAGTAATAGAATAACAAAGCTCGCTATATCGCCAATTAAAAAAACTTAAGCTTTAAAGCTAAGTTTTTTACATCATTTAAGCATTTCTACCTTGCAAAAACACTCTTATTTTGACATTATGGCTGGTCGCTATTTTCTAGAATTTCAAATGAATGGAATTCTAAGTAAATAAAAACCGCGCGAACACCTAATTTAATAACAAAGTGATTTAGATAAATGGCCGATAAATCCTCAATTTTTGACACTATCCGCATTAAATCCAGACGTGGGGGCAAAAAAGATGTGCCAGAAGTGCCACAGTGCGGCTGGGAAGATTGCGAAAAACCTGGCAATCATAAAGCGCCCAAAAGTCATAAACAAAATAAGGAATTTTATAACTTTTGCCTCGAGCATGTTCGAAAATACAATCAATCTTTCAATTATTTTTCAACCAAAGATAAAGAAAAAGAAATGTCCGATGCAGCCCTTCATCGAGCGGCTCTTTCTGGTGCGAAATTAAATTTTTCTGCTGGTGCAAAACCAAGGGTTGCTAAAAAGATAAAAAACCCCTCAGCTTCAGACCCTCTTCATCTGTATGCACGCCTAGCTGCCCGATCTAAAGGTGATAACCCAGATAAAAAGCAGCTCAAACGTCTAATGCCAAGCGATCGTGATGCCTTGGGTACATTGGGGCTTAAGGGTCATCAATCAGCCAGTGAGATTAAAACCGCCTATAAGGCCTTGGTAAAAATTCATCACCCAGATGCAAATGGCGGTGACAAAGGCTCTGAAGAAAGACTAAGAGCTATTATTACATCTTATACCCACCTAAAACAAAGAGGCTTTCTTTAGGTAAAACTAAAGTTACAAATAAGAGAAATATTATGAGTGAACAAAAAAACCTGCCTGATACAGAATATAATGTGCGTGATCTTTTTAAAATTGATAGCGACTTAATTGTAAGTGGCTATAAAGAAAAATCAGAGCATGTCCCCCCGCTTGATCCTGACTATCTGTTTGATAAAAACACCACTTTGGCTATTCTAGCAGGCTTTGAACATAACCGCCGCGTTATGGTGCAGGGTTATCACGGTACAGGCAAATCCACTCATATTGAACAAGTCGCAGCGCGGCTTAACTGGCCACTTGTAAGGGTGAATCTCGATAGTCATATTTCACGTGTCGATTTGGTTGGTAAAGACGCAATTGTCATTAAAGACGGCAAACAAATAACCGAATTTAAAGATGGCATCTTGCCTTGGGCGGTGCAGAATAATGTCGCTCTTGTATTTGATGAATATGATGCTGGTCGCCCAGATGTGATGTTTGTTATTCAGCGTGTGCTTGAGGTTGATGGCCGCCTAACCCTATTAGATCAAAGCCGCGTAATAACCCCTCACCCAGCCTTTAGACTTTTTTCAACCACCAATACAATTGGCTTGGGTGATACTTCTGGCCTTTATCACGGCACACAACAAATCAACCAAGGGCAGATGGATCGCTGGTCAATCGTGACCGTATTAAATTATCTTCCCCATCAAGAAGAAACAAATATCGTCCTCTCCAAGGTGAAATTTTATAAAAGCGATGAACAAAAACAAACCATCTCTAATATGGTTCGTTTAGCAGACCTCACCCGCTCAGCCTTTATCAATGGTGATCTTTCAACCGTCATGTCACCAAGAACAGTTATTACTTGGGCGCAAAATGCACAAATTTTTGATGATATAGGTCTCGCCTTCACTCTGACCTTTTTAAATAAGTGCGATGAGTTAGAGCGTCCACTTGTAAGAGAATTCTATCAACGGATTTTTGGTGAAGACCTAAAACAATCCAATCCAAACCTCTCTATTAGCGTTTAGGTTTTAACTTTATGGCACATACTCCAGCCAAAAGAGGAAATGATAAAGATGCCGCTTTGCCATTCAAATCGGCATTGGGCGCAACTATACGTGCCATTTCTAGCAAAAAAGACTTAGATGTTAGCTTTAACTCTGATCGAACTTTAGCAAACCAAGACAATATCCGCCTAAAAGCTTTACCGCATATTTTGGATAAAAAAGCTATTGCCATTGCTCGTGGGCAATCTGATTCAATTGCCATGCGTTTGGCCAGCCATGACAAAAAAACCCATGCCAAATTCTCTCCATTCGATCCAGATGCAAAAGCTGTTTTTGATGCCCTTGAACAAGCAAGAGTAGAGGCGCTTGGCTGCTCGTATATGGCTGGCATGAAGCAAAATATCTCTGAAATGTTAGATGATGAATTATCAAGTGCCAACCTTGATAAAGTTACCAATATTGACGATGCCCCGCTTGAGCAAGCGCTTGCTTTAATCTTAAGAGAAAAGCTAATGGGCATGAAAATTCCAAAAGCAGGTAAAGCTATTGTAGATTTATGGCGCAAAGAAATCGAAAACAAATCAACCATTGTGCTTGAAGATCTACAGCCAATTCTTAATGATCAAAAGGCATTTTCAAAAGCTATTAAAAACCTCCTTGTTGACCTTGAGCTTATTGCTGAAACCGACCTTGAGCATAATTTAGAGGACGAAAATTCTGGTGATGAGCAAGAAGATAAACCAGCAGATAATAATCAAAATAATCCAGAACAAGAAAATGATGAGAGCGAAGAACTTGATGCTAGCCAAGAGCAGAATGAAAGTGAAGACAACTCTGAATTTGATAATATTGATGCCAGCACTTCAAAAGATGACGAAGAGTTAAAAGCGCAATTGGGCGAAGATGCGCAACAAAAACAAGAAGAGATCGACAAGCATAGCCGCATCTCAAACCTACCCTCTTATAAGATATTTACAGACAAATATGATGAAATAGTTCATGCCCCAGACCTTTGTTCAAAGGAAGAGTTGAACCAATTACGCGCCTTATTAGACACTCAGCTTGAAACTCTCTCAGGCGCTGTTTCGCGCCTAGCAAATAAACTACAACGCCGCCTAATGGCACAGCAAAACCGCTCTTGGACGTTTGATTTAGAAGAGGGAATGTTAGACACCGCTCGTTTAACTCGAGTGGTCACTGACCCAATGGCGCCGCTTTCTTTTAAGGTTGAAAATGAAACAGATTTTAGAGATACAATCGTTACACTTTTAATTGATAATTCAGGATCAATGCGTGGCCGCCCAATCACTATTGCAGCAATTTGTGCTGATATATTAGCGCGAACACTTGAGCGTTGTGGGGTGAAAGTTGAAATCTTAGGCTTTACTACCAAAGCATGGAAAGGTGGTAAATCACGCGAAGCTTGGCTTGAGGCAGGTCGACCTGCAAATCCAGGTAGAGTAAATGATATTCGTCATATTATTTATAAATCAGCCGATGAGCCATGGCGACATGCAAAGCGCAACCTTGGCTTAATGATGCGCGAGGGATTGCTAAAAGAAAATATTGATGGCGAGGCATTACTTTGGACACAAAAACGCCTTATGGCTCGGCCTGAAAATCGCCGTATAATGGCGGTTATATCTGATGGTGCGCCAGTTGATGATAGCACTCAAAGCGTGAATTCTGGCAATTATTTAGAAACCCATCTGCGCTCAGTTATAAAGGATATAGAATTGCGTTCAACCATTCAGCTTATTGCAATTGGCATTGGCCATGATGTCACCCGCTATTATAGTCGTGCTGTCACCTTGCTTGATGCAGAAGAGTTAGGCGGCGCACTCACCGATGAATTAGCAGCACTTTTTGAAGAAAATACATTATCTTCAAACAAAAACACTCGACTAAGATGAAAAAAATAAAAGCCCATTTTGCTGTTTTTTTACTCTCCTTTACAATGATATTTTCACATGGTATATCTTTTGGCATAGCTTTAAGCATGGATATATTAGTAAAATCCAAGCCCATTAAAACATTTAAGGGCGCAAAATTTGGCCAAAAAGTTGATGAATTAATTTGGCGCGGCGGCCTTGAGTTATCATCTGAGGCACAAGAGTTTGGCGGGCTTTCTGGCATAAGCTTTACTGGCGAAAATAATCAAATAGCACTTGTTAGCGATATTGGAAATTTCTTTTCTGGGCGTTTAATTCATGATGAAACAGGCCAATTACTTGCTTTTAGTGAGGTAAAA
>JALSJY010000211.1 GCA_026989045.1 Hyphomicrobiales bacterium
GTCTATAAATAGTGGAGAAACGTCTTGGATAATTTTTTCTACATTTTTAGGGTTTGAGTTATGCCAATAGCGTAATAACCATGGTGATAATTTTATCATGTCCAAAAGGTTATAGTTTATACTTGGGTTTTTTCTGCTGGCATATTTTAGAATTTCGTTTAGTTCACGTGGAAAAATACGTGGTGAAAGATCAGTGCGCTCAATCAGGCCAGCATTGCCATAACTGGTCTCATTGCCAATGCCATTTTTGTCAAGCAACACAACATTGCGTCCCCTCGCTTGCAAGTGAAGGGCAGTGCAAACTCCAACAATTCCAGCACCAAGAACTAAGTCCATTTTATCCAGTCATATTTTAGTTACCATATTTTAGATAATCTTTGTGATTATTTAAAACGTTAGAGAAATCATTATCAGCAAGTATTATAATATAGGTTTAATGAAAGCCAACAATAAAGTTAAAAGATGAGTTTTATTGCTAATAATATTGCCTCAAAAGGCGAAATATCACAAATGGAAAACATAAGAACTACCACAAGAGTGGGTGGTAAATTGTTAACCTTGGAACATATCAATGGTGAGAGTTGGGATAAAATAATAAGTTCGTTTGATGGCGCATGTCAGGAACAGCTTTATATTTTTGCAAAAAATCGCTGGCCTAAGGTTGGTCTTGAACCGGTGTTATTTTTTGAAAATGGTGAAGTTGTTGGCGGTGCGCTGGTTTTGGTGCAAGCTTTGCCGTTAAACCTAGCTAGTTTAGCTATATTGAAATGGGGGCCATTGCTCAAAGATCATACAAGATTTGATAAAAAAGAAATTTATGATGCTTGTGTTGAAACATTACTAAAAGAATATGATGTGAAACGAAAAATGATGGTTTCAATATTGGCTCGTGCAGCTTTGCAAGAAGTGAATAATGAGTTTGAATATTTACTTGAACGTGGGTTTAAAAAAGGATCGCAGTTGCGTTTTCCAAACCGTTATTTTGTAAACTTACGCCAAAATGATGAGGAGTTACTTGCAAGCTTTGCACAAAAATGGCGCTATCATTTAAAAAAATCTTTTAAAGCTGACTTGCATTTTGAACAGGCTAGCTGTGATAGGATTGAAGAGTTTAAATTACTTTATAATCAAATGAGTGGGCGTAAAAAGTTCCCTGATCATTCTGCCTTTGAGGATACAATTGATGCCCTTATGGCAATAATAGATGATGGCCTGCGCCCAGAATTATTTTTTGTGCGCCATAAAAAGGAAATTGTTTCAGGTGCGGTGATATTTAAAACTGGCGATACTGCAGTTTATCTTTATGGGGCAACCTCTGATAAGGCATTAGGGTTGCGTGCTGGATATTTTATCCATTATCATATTATTCGCTGGTTGCGCGATAATACAAAGGCAAAATATTATGACCTTGGTGGCACTGATGGATTTCAAGGTTTACACCAATTTAAAAAGGGCATGGTGGGGACAAAAGGTGTAATAGCTCTTGTTCCCCCTGTTGCAAATTATTCTAGTAAATTTATGCCATTATTATTTGGCAGGTTTGCATTTTTTACACGTGATTTGATTTTATCAATTAAACATTTTCTATCTAGCTTTCGCTCTGATATTGCAAAGCCTGACCAAAAACGTGACAAAAATGGATATTAAGCGGCGCCTAGCATCTCAATCTAGTTTAATTTTTGCTGCCCGTATCCTTGGCGCGGGAATAATTTTTATTGTTCAGGCTGGTATTGCACGAATTTGGGGAGCGCATGTGCTTGGTGAATATATGCTGATTATGGCTGTAATGAGCCTTATAATGGCATTTTTGCCTTTGGGATTTCAAACTATTAGCACATATTTTGTTGCAGAATATTGTGCAAATAAAGATGGCTTTATGCTACGAAAATTTCTTTTTCGTTCCTATAGCCATGTAATAGTCATGGGTTTGTTGGTGGCGATTATTATTATTCCTAGTGCAAATTTGTTTGGTGAAACTGGCCAATTGGTGAATCTATATTGGCTTCCAATTACAATATTGGCGATTTCGGTTGCAATAATTTATATAAATAGTGCTGTTTTGATTGGCCTAAAAAGACCTTTTGCTGGTTTTCTAACAGATGCTCTTTTTCGCCCATCATTAGTGTTTGCTTCTTTCTTTGTTGCTGCATTTTATTTTAGTGGTGATAATGCTCTGCTGGACATGCTTTATCTAATGTCAGGTGCTTTTATTATCATTGCTCTGGCGCAATTTTATTTGGTTGCCTCCTCAATTAAGCAAATACCTGATGAAGTTGATCAAAGGCCAGTTGAGGTAAAGAGGTGGTGGCGTTTTGCGACTCCTTGGGTAATAATTGCTTTAGCCACTGATTTTTTCTTTGAGATAAATTTAATAATTCTTGCTTCTTATTTAGAACCTCATGATTTAGCAGTTTTTGGGGTTATTGGTAGAATTTTTATGCTTATTTCATTTGGCGTGATAGCTGTTTATGCAGTTGTTTTGCCTGATATTTTTGAATCTGAAGCGAATAATGACCGAGAGGGTTTTTTGAATAAGGTTGGCCAAGCTAATTTGGTGGCAACTGGTTTAGCGTTTATTATGGTAATTGGAGTGGCAATTGTTGGGCGCTTTGCTTTGGGTATTTTTGGCCCAGATTTTGTTGAGGGGGCATGGCCGCTGGTTATCTTATGTATTGCGTTGTTGGTGCGCTCAATTTTTGGGCCAGCTTCTTTAGTTTTGTCAATTTATGATAAACCCTATGCAAGCCTGCCAGCTGTTGCATGTGGTCTAGCTAGTCTTATGATATTTAACTATTATCTTGTGCCTGACTATCATTTGATGGGGGCGGCAATTGCCTCTTTATTGGCCATTATAGTTTGGTCTGTTGGCCTATGGTTTACAGCGCTGATGTTGGCTAAAGTTGATGTTTCAATATTTTCAGCGATTAAACATCAATTCACTCTACCGGCTAAGGTTAAATAGTTTTTTAGCCTTTTCTTAAAGCGCCCAAATCTTCCTTCAACATTTAAGCCTTTATCATAAGTTTTTGTGACTTTGGTCAAGGGGCGTTCATAAAGATGATAGTCTTCACCAAATATATGGTTTTCTAAAGTGCAGATATGTTTATATTTTGCCCTTTTCATTATCACCTCGGCGGCTTTATTGCCGTCTTTTGTGTAGGTAGCAATTTTATGAAAACGCCCATTATCCCAATGCTCAATGAAAGCCCGCATGCCACTCATGGCTAAAAGGCCTTTGCGATGTTCAGGCATAAGATAAGACCAATAAAGCCACAAAGTGCCAAGCTCTGGCCCACTTATCATAAATCCTGCAGTTTTACCTTCATCAACCATCTTCATAATATGCGCTGGGTCTTCATTATGTAGAGCTAAAAGATAGTTTTTTGTTAGGCGGTTTTTTTCATACTGCTTAAATTCATCATTATAATATGGAGAATCCTCAATCGCCTCCATCAGTAAAGCATGAATTTTATCAATATCTGTAATAAGAGCGGGTTTTAAAATTGTTTTTGATTCTTTTTCTTGTGTCACAATCATCTCATCATTTGGCTTTTTTTTATAATTACAGTAAAAAAGTTACCAAAAAAGTTACATTGGAGTTATGCATGCTCTTGTTTCAAATAGATGAGAGGTTTACAAGAAAGTAAATCATATAATTGGGAGGTTATAATGAGTGAAGTAAAAGTCTTTCAACCACCGGCAAGAATAAGCAAAAATACACTTACCAATCCAGAGCAATATCAGCAGATGTATGATAATTCTGTTAGTGATCCTGATGGGTTTTGGGGTGAGCAGGCAAAGCGGCTTGATTGGATAAAACCATTTACAAAGGTAAAAAACACTAGTTTTAAATATCCTGATATATCGATTAAATGGTTTGAAGATGGTGAGATTAATGTTGCAGCAAATTGCATCGATAGGCATTTAGCTACAAAAGGCGATCAAACGGCTATTATTTGGGAGGGTGATAACCCAGATGAAAGCAGACATATCACCTATAAAGAGCTGCACGAAGAAGTCAGCAAACTCGCTAATGTTTATAAAAATTTAGGCATTAAAAAGGGTGATAGAATTTGCATATATATGCCAATGATTCCAGAGGCTGCCTATGCAATGCTTGCTTGCGCTAGAATTGGCGCAATTCACTCGGTGGTTTTTGGTGGCTTTTCTCCAGAGGCATTAAAAAGTCGTATCATTGATTGTGAAACTAGCGTGGTGGTAACTGCTGACCAAGCGGTGCGTGGAGGTAAAAATGTGCCATTAAAGGCTAATGTTGATAAGGCATTAGCTGGAATTTCTAATATCAAGGTTTTGGTTGTTAGACGAACTGGGGCAGATGTGGCTTTTGATAGTTCGCGTGATTATCACTATTCAGAAGAAATGGCGAAAGTTTCAGCCGAGTGTCCACCAGAGCCAATGAACTCCGAGGATCCGCTTTTCATTCTTTATACTTCAGGCTCAACAGGTAAACCAAAGGGCGTGCTACACACAAGTGCTGGATATTTGCTTTATGCTTCGCTTACACATGAAAAAGTGTTTGACTATAAAGACGGTGACATTTATTGGTGCACAGCTGACGTCGGCTGGGTAACTGGTCACTCATATATTGTCTATGGCCCGCTGGCTAATGGCGCGACAACATTAATGTTTGAAGGCGTGCCCACTTATCCAGATGCTAGCCGTTTTTGGCAGGTTATCGATAAGCATAAGGTTAATATTTTTTACACTGCACCTACCGCAATTCGTGCGCTGATGGGCATGGGTGATGAGTTTGTTGATGGGGCGGATTTATCTTCGCTGCGTATTCTTGGCTCTGTTGGAGAGCCAATTAACCCCGAAGCTTGGCTTTGGTATAACAAACATGTTGGCAAAGAAAATTGCGCTATTGTTGATACATGGTGGCAAACCGAAACGGGCGGTATTATGATTACTCCGCTTCCAGGAGCAATTGCTACCAAACCGGGGTCTGCAACCAAGCCATTTTATGGTGTTCAGCCAGTTCTTTTAGAGCCAAATTCTGGTGAGGAATTAAATGAAATAGCAACACAAGGCGTTTTAGCAATTAAAGATAGCTGGCCAGGGCAGATGCGCACGTTATGGGGCGATCATGAGCGTTTTGTTTCCGCCTATTTTGAGCAATATAAGGGCTATTATTTCACTGGTGATGGTTGTCGTCGTGATGAAGATGGTTATTATTGGATTACTGGTAGGGTTGATGATGTGCTTAATGTTTCAGGTCATCGCATTGGCACTGCTGAAGTTGAAAGCGCACTTGTTTCGCACCCAGAGGTAGCCGAGGCGGCAGTTGTGGGATATCCGCATGATATTAAGGGGCAGGGCATCTATTGTTATGTGACTTTGATGTCTGGAGATGAGCCAAATGAAGAGTTGCGAGCAGAACTTGTAAAACATGTGCGCACAGAAATTGGCCCTATCTGCACTCCAGATTATATTCAATGGGCACCAGGATTGCCAAAAACTCGCTCGGGTAAAATTATGCGTCGGATTTTGCGAAAAATTGCTGAAAATGATTACGGCTCACTTGGTGATACATCGACTTTGGCAGACCCAAGTGTTGTTGATGACTTGATAAAGAATCGTCAAAATAGATGAGGGTTTTTAAGCAGTTTTTTGCACAGGTTTTAGTAATTATTTTGTCGTTTTTGGCTGGTTTTGTGCCAGCCAGTGCGCAATCTGTTACGCTTGAGCAAATGGCGGGGCAGATGATTATGGTTGGTTTTCAGGGTAATGTTGCATCTGCACAATCTGTACGAGAGTTAACTAAAATGATCGGGCAGGGGCGTGTTGGCGGCATTATGTATCTCAAGACTAATGTTTCAAGCCTTGCTAATGTTAGAGAAATGAATAAAGGTTTTTTGAGTGCTGGTGCGTCACTCCCTCCATTTATTGCTATTGACCAAGAGGGTGGAAGCATTGAGCGTTTAACTAAAGCAGTAGGATTTGCTGAAATTCCTTCGGCGGCGTATTTTGGCTCTTCTAACTCACCAAATAGGGCGCAAAAAATTTATGCAGGTATGGCAAAATCACTTGCTTCACTTGGGGTGAATATGAATTTTGGCCCTGTTGTTGATCTCAATATCAATAAAAAAAACCCTATCATTGCGAAATATGGCCGCTCTTATGGTGATGATGTTGCAACTGTGGTGGAATATGCTGAAGCATTTGTGTCTGGACATAGAATTGCGGGCGTAATTACTGCTTTGAAACATTTCCCTGGCCATGGCTCAAGCGCGGGTGATAGTCATGTTGGCTTTGTTGATATTACAAAAACTTGGCAGGCAAAAGAGCTTGAGCCTTATCGGGTAATGGTAAAAGATGGTATGGTTGATATGGTGATGGTGGGGCATTTATTTCATCAAAAACTGTCCACTGATGCAAGTGCGCAACTTCCATCTAGCTTGTCACCTAATTGGATAACAGGTGTGCTGCGTAATCAGATTGGCTTTAATGGTGTTGTTATTTCTGATGATATGGAAATGGCGGCAATAAGAGAAAAATTCACCCTTAAACAAACAGTTATTAGAGCGGTAAATGCTGGCACTGATATTTTGTTATTTTCAAATACAGCAAAATATCGCATTGGTTTGCCTGATGAAATTAGAAAAATCATTGTTGATGAAGCAAAGCGAGATGCAGATTTTCAAGCAAAAGTTGAAATCTCATATAAAAGAATTTATGATTTAAAAAAGCGCATAAAGAATTGAGTGTAGACATTTTGTTGTATCTTTGCTTCATTAGGTCAGTATTGTTGACATAAGAGAGTTTCATGGGTTCTAATTTAATCGTCAGTTTTTTATTATTGGCCATTCCAGCCTTTTTCACTCCTGGGCCAAATAATTTAATGTTGATGACATCATCAGCTAAATTTGGCTATGGGAAAACTATTCCGCATGCAGTGGGCATAGCGTTAGGTTTTCCATTTTTAGTTTTTTCTATTGGCCTTGGTTTAGGTGAGGTTTTTGAAATTTATCCTATATTAAAAATAGTGTTGAAATATTTTGCTGCCGCATATTTTTTATATATGGCGTGGAATTTATTAGGAATGAAAATTGGTGATGTTGGCGGTGTGGAGCGGCCAATGAAGTTATATGAAGCGGCTTTATTTCAATGGATTAACCCAAAAGCGTGGGCAATGGGGGTGAGTTTTGTTGGTATTTATGTTGTTTCGGGTGAGGGGCGCTGGGCAAGTCTGCTATTACTCACTTTGGGCGTTTTTGCTATGTCACCTTTATCAACCACCACATGGATGGTTTTTGGCAAACAATTAAAAAGCTTGTTAAAGCATACTGGGACAGAACGGTTTTTAGGTGTTATTTTAGCTGGGTTAATGATTGTTGCAGTAATATTGTTTCTTGTATAAACATCGTAACATTAAAGGATAGAGTTGCATGAAACAGATTAAAAGAGATTCGTTATTTTGATGATAAAGAGTGAAAAAATAAGGCGTGTAAGAGCTCTATTCATTTCAGATGTGCATATAGGTATGCGCACTATTCAACTTCATAGATTGTTAGACTTTTTAAAACATCATGATGCAGAAACAATTTATCTTGTTGGTGATATTGTTGATGGATGGCGATTGCAAAAGAAATGGCGTTGGCCAGATGAATATAATGAATTAGCGCAGATTTTTTTAGATAAGGCGGCTAATGGCACAAAAATTGTCTATTTGCCTGGAAATCACGATGAATTTATGCGCGATTATCTTGGTACTTATTTTGGTGAAATTGAATTTGTAGATCGTGCGATTCACACTAGCGCTCAGGGTCAGACTTATCTAGTTATTCATGGAGATCAGTTTGACGTTGTAGTGCGCCATGCTAAATGGTTGGCGCATGTTGGCGATTGGGCATATAATTTTGCTTTAAACACTAATATATTTATTAACTGGGTTCGTCGTAGATTGGGTTTTAGCTATTGGTCGCTATCGGCTTGGGCAAAGCATAAGGTAAAAAACGCTGTAAGTATCATTGGTCGCTTTGAAGAGGCACTTGTGCATGAGGCTAAACAATCTGGTGTTGATGGAGTTATTTGCGGTCATATTCACATGGCTACTATTCATGAGAAACAAGGAATTCAATATATCAACACTGGCGATTGGGTTGAGAGCTGCACCGCTATTGCAGAAACTATTGAGGGTGAGTTTGAGTTGATTAAGTGGACAAATACTCCAATTAAACCAACTAGGCGTGAGCGCAGGCGAGTGCGAAGAGCAAAGAAATAAGAATGATAACTAAAAACGACCCTCATTTTATATTGGGTCGTTTTTGTATATTTTATTTACAAAAATTGCTTAACTTAATCGCCCACTGGCATGAGCAAGCATTGTAAAGACTTTGCCACGATCAGAGGTTAAGAGCTCTATTGCACTGATTTTAGCAGTAGGATCTTCAATGGTTTTTGTAAGCAATTGCTCAAACTCATCAATATATGCAGAGCTGTTGCGAGCTAAGTCGGCATCATTTTGTAGCCTTTTGCGTAACTCATCAAATGTTCCCTGTCCGTTTAATGTGTAAATACGGCGTGAGAATACATTTGCTTCGCCTGCTTGAAAATTCTTCCAAGCTTCACTTAGAGCTTTGTCATCAATGGCATTGCTTATTTCTTGAGTTAAATTTGATAGGCTAACTTTTGGTTTTGCTTTTTCGCTTTGCTTGGCGCTGGCATTGCGCAAAACATCACGTAACCAATTTTCATTATCTTTTTCTACACTCTTATTAACTGGGGCTGGAGCTTTTTGCTCTGCTTGTTTTGGTGCAGGCCTACGCAAAAGCTCGGCTAAAGAGGAGTTTGAAGCTGGAGAAATGCTTGGTTTTTTCTCAGCTATTATTGGCTGTGTAATCTCTTTAACAGCATTAGGCGCACGACGCTCAGCGCGTGTTATACGTGATGCACTAATGTCATTTGTTGAACGCTGATTGCGAACGATTGAGTTAAGCTCGTTTAATGCCTCAATCTGCTCGGCAACAACACGACGCATTGCAGCAGCGCTAGAGCGGGTTTCTTCTGGTAAATCATGCATACCACGTTGCAATTCTGTGCGAGTGGCTTCTAACTCATCATTAACCTGATTAGCAGTAGTGCGCATTGCATTGGCTGTTTCATTGAAGCGATTGGTTGCATCAGCAAGCGCTGCATTCATTTCTTCAATTAGATCTTGTTGAGTTTTACGCAACTTCTCATTTGCAAGTTTACCTTGTTGGTCAGCTGCATCAGTAAACTTATCAAGACGGTTTGCAACACTTATGGTTGTAGAGTTAAGGGTTTCGTCCATAGCTTTGCGAGCTGTAGCTAGGCGATCTTCTGTTTGATTCACTGTGTTAGCAATATTTACTGCAAATGAATGCATGCGCTCATCAATTTCGTCAGCACGAGAGGTAAAGCTTTGCGCTAACTCACTCATAGCTTTTTGGCGGTCTTTTAAATTATCAATTGTTGAGCTTCCTGCGTGTTCAAGTGCGCTAGAAGCGTGGTTGATATTTTGTGTTTGCTCATTTAGCTCATTTAGCATTGTGCCAAATTCATCTGTGATTGAGTGAATTGTAGTTTGGAATGCACCAATATGCTCACCAACCATCTCGCCTGCTTGCTTTGTACCCAGCACAGCTTCACGAACAGCATTGGCATAAGATGAGGTTTGATTGGCGACTGATGTTTCTAACTCAGTTAGGTTGGTCGATGATGTTTCTAGAACGCGTTGTAATAATAAGTTGCCATCATTTAATTTCTTAAGTGCGCTATTAACATCGTCTAAAATGCGAGAAGTAGAGGTGGACATTAGCTCTTCTGCCTCTGCAGAGCTTTCACTTAAGGCCTCTTTTAAGATGTTAGAGTGGTTTTTAAGCCTGTTATCTAATTCTTGTGATTTTTCGCTAATTATTGATGCAAAATTATTTGTCTGGCTGGTAAGCGCCTCGTTCATTTGCTCAACTTTTGTTTCAAGTGTTTTTGCCGTTTCAAGTGCGCGCACTTCAACCAAATCTTCTATATGGCGAGCAGCCTCTTTAACTTGATCAAGAGCAGTGCGAACGGTTATATCCATACGAGCTGCTGTCTGCTCCACATCATTAGAAATGGTGAGTGAAACTGAGGCTAGGGAAGTGCCAATTGTTTCTTCAATTCTGCTGGCGCTAGTTTCTAAGTCGCTCATTGATTGGGAAATAGATGTGTTAATATCATCGTTGAGCGCTGTTAATCTATCAGCGGTTATTTCTACACGTGAAGTTATCGCCTCTGGTAAAGTGCCAAGACGATCATCTACCATTTCTATAATAGATTGACGTGCTGCATTTACACCTGTTTCAATTATAGTTGCAGTTTTTTCGGTGCTTTCCTCTATTGCAGCGGTAGAAAGGTCGATGCGTGCGCTAAGGCCAGATTCGGCATCTGTCAAGCGCGCTATAGTATTATCAACTTGTGCGCCGATATTTTCATTTATTTCAGCAATTCTGCTAGTTACAACTTCGCTCATGTCGCTAGTGCGCATTTGCATGGTTTCAGAGATAGAGCGCACGGCATTATCTGTATGAGCGCGAACTGAACTCGCTTGGGCATCGATTGTTAAAGCGAGTTGTTTGTTATGGTCTTCAACTGAATCCGAGAATATTTTTGTATGTGTATTAAGTGTTTCATTTAGAGAAGAAGTTTTCTCATCAATGGTGTTTGAAATTTGCTCAGTTTTGGAGCTAAGAGTATCACTAAGCACGGATGTCTTTTCACTTAATGAATCTGTTAATATCGTGGTGTTAGAAGCTAGTGTTTCATTTAGAGAAGAAGTTTTCTCATCAATGGTGTTTGAGAGTTGCTCGGTTTTGGAGCTAAGAGTATCACCAAGCGCAGATGTTTTTTCATTTAGTGAATCTGTTAGCTGTTTGGCGCTAGAAGTTAGTGTTTCATCGAGCAAAGAAGTTTTTTGCTCGATTGATGTTTGTAGAATTGTAGCCTTCTCGTCTAACACTTCGCCT
>JALSJY010000212.1 GCA_026989045.1 Hyphomicrobiales bacterium
TTATAGGTCATTGCAATTTCCTGTGGTAAGAAAATTAGCATACTATAACTAGTTGGCCTTTTTTCTTACAAGTAAAATTGCACTTATTACCCGAATTCAAGTACCATTTTCTTTTCGAACATCATCGCTAAAAGATTTTAAAAGGGTACTAGGAATTCGTTTTGTTGTTTTGCGACAGGATAACACCTTGTAACGTGCTCCTTGTCTACTTATATATTTGGCTATTCGTAATGAAATGGCATCACCTTCGTTAAACATTTCAGGCAACTTTGAAAAATGAATAACACCGTCAATTGACCGATCTATCATAAAGTGAATAAGCTTTTTATTTATGTTTACATGGTCAACAATTCCAATTTTTTCTTCAAAAATATCCCAATACTTATCTGAATCGCGACACTCAATTACATACACTTGAAATCGATTTTCGTTGTCAAATTTCCCCTTTATTTTTAATGCAGACCCTAGTTTCCTGACATCAAAAGTTAACTTTGATTCAAGAATTGTGGCCTCAAATGGTAATGCATCCGATTTAACATATAGCTTGCGCCTTGGCTTATGTTTTTTTCCTTCAATAAAAAACATTTCTCCTAAATTGGCGCTCATCCAAGGTAGGTCGCTGTATAAAAGCTCCTCTGCAAATGGCGCTTTTTGCAAGTAAAAGCCTCTATTTGAACTACTGCTAATAGCATCTTGATACCAAGAGGTTCGCATGAGAATCTCTGCTGCTTCAGGGATTTTTTGATTATTCTCTGATCGATAATGAATCAGTTGATCAATTTCAAATTTGGCTTCTGAAGCATGGTTAATTCTTGAAAGCTGTTCAGCAAGCTTTATTTTTACTTTGCCAACAAAGTTAATATCTTTCGAGCATAACAATGCCTTACAGTAGCAAGAAATTGTTAGTTCAGTGGAGCTTGATTGATGAATATCACCGAGAAGCTCCCATGCCCAATAATCGTTAATCCTGTTTTTAACAACTTCCAGTCCATAGGATAAAGCCTCATTGCTTTGTCCGGTTGCCATCAATACTCTGGCTTTGCTCAGTTTCAGCCAAATATTATCTGGATATTTATCAATACAATCATTAATATAGGGAAGCACATAGATTAACTCATCATAAACCTCATTCATGAAAGCATCCTTACTCGCATGTTGAATAACACGCTCTGCTAAAGACGAATATGATTTTCCATCATCAGAAATATATGGTTGGTAATCCTCTGGTCGAAGATTGTCTAGCCCCCATATACGAACAAAAGCTCCCATGTTTAACTTGCCTTGTTTAGCTATATTGTCTGCAAGTTGGAGAATACAAGTATGCAATAGCGATGGTTTTTCTATATTAAGCTTGAAATAATCATTAATGTGTCTTTTTGCACCGTTAAAATTGATTGGAGTCTGGTTTATCATCTCTTTTGCAACACGATAAAGCTCCCATGCAAAGCCTGTTTGAACATCAATAGATTGATCGCCATTATTAAATAGGCACTTATATAGGTTTAGAGCCCCGTAGTGATCACCGTGCTTGCTGAGGGATTTTGCTTTAAGAATTT
>JALSJY010000213.1 GCA_026989045.1 Hyphomicrobiales bacterium
GCGTGAGGTTGAAAAAAAGCGCGATTGGGGTCGAGAAAAATCCCGCATAATGAAAACTCATAGTTAGAGTCTACTCATTAAGCAGGCCTGCTATTTTTGCAGCCGCAAACACAACATTCTCAAACATCTTCTCATTTAAAACCTTGGTGTTGATATTATAGCGCGAGCAGTGATAACTATCAATAAGAACTCGTCCATCACCAAATTTATGAACCGCCCCATGCGCAAATTCATAAGCTGCTCGTCTTTCTTCAATAGTTGTTAAAAAACTATCATGAGCAATTCGCCCCAAAGCTAAAAATGTTTTTGCGCTTGAGTTTGCCGCCATTGCAGAGAGTAAAAATGGCCTGCAGGCAGCAATTTCAGCACCAATTGGTTTGTTTTGTGGCGGCACACAACGCACTGCATTTACAATCATAATGCCCTTAAGCTGCAATCCATCATCAATGCTAGATTGATATTCCCCTTTACTTAACCCAGCTTTTTTAAGAGTTTGAAATAAAACATCACCAGCATAATCCCCAGTAAAAGCCCGCCCTGTTTTATTTGCCCCTTTTAATCCAGGCGCAAGACCAACAATTATTAGCTTTGGATTTTTATCTCCCCAAACAGGCACAGGGGCATTAAAAAAATCAGGATATTGTTTTTGATTTTCATGACGAAAATCTGCAAGGCGAGGGCAAAGTTTGCAATTATACTTAGGATTGATGGGGGCAGGCAAAATTTAAAACCTATTTTTGAGCAAATATATTTATCGATATGAGCATTATTGCAAAAAACAGCATATTTTACAAACTCTCAGCCAAAATACAACTAATGTTTATTTCAACTTGTTTTTCAATAAAAGCTGGTGTAAGAGACAATTCTAATTACCCCTTAACAAAAGTGGAGACGGATGTGGCACGCGTCACCGTTGAAGATTGTATTGAAAAAGTAGAGAATCGCTTTGATTTAATTATCATGGCGGCTCATAGATCGCGCTTGATTGCAACAGGCACTCCTATCACTGTTTCTAGAGATAACGACAAAAACCCTGTTGTTGCTTTGCGTGAAATTGGTGATGGAACAATTTCTCCTGAAGATTTACTTGAAGAAGTAATTCATTCATTGCAGAAATATGTTGAAGTTGATGAACCAGAAATGGCAAATACTGATGAGCTTGAAGATCATAGTGAAAATGATGCTGTTACTTTTGATTCTATGAGTGAAGATGAATTATTGCGAGGCATTGAAAGCCTTTCGCCACCTGATCGTCGCGACGATTGATAGTTTTATATTTTTATTTAATATAAAGGCGCTAGGTTTTTTCTAGCGCCTTTTTTTGTGAAATAATTAGCTCGGAGCATTTAATCATTCATGATGCGTCAATTTGAACTTGTGGAGCGGGTTTTAGCCTATAACCCTAATGCCAATGAGGATTTGCTAAATAAGGCCTATGTTTATGCAATGCTTAAACATGGCATGCAAAAACGTGCCTCAGGCGATCCATATTTTGCTCACCCGCTTGAAGTAGCCTCTATTTTAACTGAGCTAAAATTAGATGACGCA
>JALSJY010000214.1 GCA_026989045.1 Hyphomicrobiales bacterium
CTGCCATTTTCCAATACTATAATATGAGTAGCATATTTACTATACACCATATAAAGGTGTCTTCTTAATAATAAAGAGAGATAAGGAAAACCTATTTAAAAAAATATAGCCTAAGTAGACATTAAATTTTATCCTAATCAATATAACAAAAGCACACAAAACAAGAAAATCCATATTTATGCCAACACCACTCTTAACCCTTAGCAAGATATCATTAAACTTTGGCTCAAGCCCATTGTTTGAAAGTTGCGATCTTAACCTTTCCTCTGGCGATAGGCTTGCGCTTGTGGGGCGAAATGGCTCTGGCAAATCGACATTATTAAAAATTATCGCTGGGGAAATTGAACCCGATAGCGGCAAGAGGTTTATTCAGCCTAGGGCAACAATTCGCTATCTTTCACAAGAGCCAGATTTAAGTGGATTTAAGAATGTGTTGGATTATGTTGAGGCTGGTTTAACCGCTGGTGATGATGAATATAGGGCGCAATATTTGCTAAACAGCCTAGGATTAAAGGGTGATGAAAATCCTATCAATCTTTCTGGCGGCGAGCAACGCCGAGCGGCTTTAGCAAAAGTATTAGCCCCAAATCCAGATATTTTATTGCTTGATGAGCCAACTAACCACCTTGATTTGCCAGCAATTATTTGGCTGCAAGAGGAGTTAAATTCACTAAAATCGGCTATGATTACTATCTCGCATGATAGACGGTTTTTAAGCGATTTAACTAAATCCTGTGTGTGGATAGATAGGGGGTCAACAAACCGTCTTAATCAGGGATTTTCTTCATTTGAAACATGGCGAGATAAATATCTACAAGAGGAAGAAGAAGAGCGACATAAGCTTGATCGTAAAATTGTGCGTGAAGAACATTGGGTTCGTTATGGTGTAACAGCAAGGCGCAAGCGCAATGTGCGCCGAATGGCAGAGCTAAGCTCTTTAAAACAAGATAGGATAAATCAACGGCAACAAACAGGCTCAGTTAAGCTTGATGTAGCAGTGGGAAAAACCTCTGGCGCTATCATTGTTGATGCAAAAAATATTTCTAAGAAATATGAAAATCGCACCATTATTGATGATTTTTCAACTCGCATAATACGTGGCGACAGAGTTGGCATTATCGGGCCAAATGGTGCTGGTAAAACTACCCTGATAAAAATCCTCACGGATGAGTTGAAACCAGATAGTGGGGAGATAAAAATTGGCACAAATATTGAACTGGCATATCTTGATCAAAGCCGAAACTCACTATCTGACAACCTAAGCCTCAAAGATGCTCTAACTGGTGGTGGCTCAGACATGGTGATGATTAACAATGTTTCACGCCATGTTATTTCCTATATGAAAGATTTTTTATTCGCCCCAGAGCAAGCTGGCACAAAGCTTAAAAAACTCTCAGGCGGCGAGCGAGCGAGGGTTGTTTTAGCAAAAGCCCTCTCGCTTCCATCAAATTTTTTAGTGCTTGATGAACCAACTAATGATCTGGATTTAGAAACGCTTGATCTATTGCAAGAAATGGTAGCAAATTATGACGGCACAGTGATT
>JALSJY010000215.1 GCA_026989045.1 Hyphomicrobiales bacterium
TTGGTCATTGACGAAGCTGATCGCATGTTGGATATGGGGTTTATTCCTGATATTGAGAGAATTAGTTCATTATTGCCAAAACGCAGGCAGACTTTATTCTTTTCAGCGACTATGTCAGATGAGATTAGCAAGTTAACTGGTAGATTCTTAAACAATCCGCAACTTGTTGAAACTGCTAAGAAAAACCTTACTGCGCAAACAATTGACCAAAAGCTTCTTAAGGTAGGTTCAAAGCCAAGCGAAAAAAGAAGCGCCTTAAGAGATCAAATCAATGCTGAAACTGTTTTGAATAATGCGATTATTTTTTGCAACAGAAAACGTGATGTGGCGACATTATTGCGATCAATGCAAAGGCATAAATATAACGCGGGTGCATTGCATGGCGATATGGATCAAAAATCGCGTATGGACACTTTAGCAAAATTTAAAGCTGGCGAAATGAAAATCCTGATTGCTAGTGATGTAGCTGCTCGTGGGCTTGATATTCCTAATGTAAGTCACGTGTTTAACTATGATGTGCCAGTGCATGCAGAAGATTATGTGCATCGTATTGGTCGCACAGGCAGGGCAGGAAGAAGCGGCAAATCAATA
Organism: Hyphomicrobiales bacterium; assembly: GCA_026989045.1. Classification (GTDB taxonomy): domain Bacteria; phylum Pseudomonadota; class Alphaproteobacteria; order Rhizobiales; family Devosiaceae; genus S141-66. Next base: position 592 of record JALSJY010000215.1, read on the forward strand.
ACTTTGCTAACACCTGCAGATGGCAAACATCTTGATGCAATTGAGAGTCTGATAAATAAAAAAATTGAATTTATAGGCAGTGGGTCTGAAAGCAAAAACCAAAAAAGCCCTGTAAAAACTAAAAAATATGATAAAAACAAACCGCCAGCTAAGTCAAATCAGAATCAAAAAACAAGCCAAAACCATACATCAAAAAGCCCTGCTTCTACAAAAACCTCAAATAGCTCAAAAAGCTCTTCATTTGGAAATTTTGGCCCGATTCCTGCATTTTTATTACAATCCGGCATTAAGCCAGCAAAAAATGATGACTAATTAGTTTTTATCAAGCAATGGTTAAGCTTTACTTTGTAAACTCTGCTCAATGATAAATGAGATTTAGTTTTGAGTTAAATTATGGCAAGTAATGAAAAATACCAAATTGCGCTGAAATATGGAAAAAATGCGCTGAAATTACACGAACGTGGACTTATCCCCCCATATCCAAAATTTTATGAGTTATTTTATACCTATAGTTGTGGAACTCACCCAGAACTAAACGAGCGATTAAATAAATTATTTGCTAAGGGTGAAAACCCTAATGCTGAAGTTATTGAAGCCTTATATGATAAATTTCTAAATCCAAGCGTTGTTGAAGAAAGATTAGCCGCAGCTGCAGATATGATGGCAGATCAAATTCATAGTGTTAATCAATCAATTGACACTGCAATGACGAAAAATGACGCATATTCTAGTGTTTTGCAATCAGCAGTTGATGGATTGGGTATAAATGCAGATCAGCAAACTCTAAATGCCTTTGCACAAAAAATAATTACTGAAACAGCGTCGATGCAAAAAACCAATGCAATGTTAGAGAAGAAACTTGCAAAAGCAAAAGAAGATGTAACATCACTTAAAGCAGAAATTGATGATGTGCGTCGTGATTCTATGTTAGACCCACTAACTAAAATTAATAACCGAAAATCTTTTGATTTAACAATCACAAAATCCATTAGAAACGCAGAGGAAAGTGGTGAGGATTTATCTTTGCTAATGATTGATATTGATCATTTCAAGCAGTTTAATGATAATCATGGACATCAAACTGGTGATCAGGTATTGCGCCTTGTTGCAGCAACTTTAAGTTCAGGCATGCGGGATACAGATTTAACAGCACGGTATGGCGGCGAGGAATTTTGCGTTATTTTACCTAAATCTGCTCTTGCTGATAGTATTATTGTTGCAGAAAAGCTCCGCCATGCTGTTGAAACAAGAAAATTACATAAACGCTCGACTAATGAAGATTTAGGGCGCATTACAATTTCAATTGGTGTGGCATCATTTCGCTCTGGTGATACAGATGAAATGCTTATTGAGAGAGCAGATAGCGCACTTTATGCCGCAAAAAGAGCTGGTCGCAACCAAGTTGTTGATGAAAATAGCAAATTGCTTGCTATAAAAAAAGAAAATGCCGCTTAGCTTGTCCCAGACCTAGCTTTTACCAACTCCTCTAAATCTACTGCTTCAAGCTGAACGCTTTGTCCACATCCGCACTCACTGCTTTGATTTGGATTCTTAAAAGTAAATCCTGACGTTAATTTGCTTGTTTCAAAGTCCATTTCAGTGCCAAGAATATACATGGTTGCAGTTGGATCAACAAAAACCTCTACTCCATGTGCGCTAACATGATCGTCGCCCTTTATCGGCGTTTTTACCTTATCAATAGTATAAGAAACTCCAACACAGCCCGCATCTTTTATGCCAACTCGCACACCAATTATTTTTTCATCATCAGCTTCAATGATTTCTTTTATGCGATCTGCCGCAGCTTTAGTGATAGTTATTATTTCAAAGGCCATATTTTACCACAAGTTTAGTGCAACTTGTGCCTCTTCGCTCATTCTATCAACGCTCCAAGGTGGATCAAACACCATATTTACCGTGGCGCCCATCACACCCTCAACCGAAACAACTGCATTTTCAACCCAAATTGGCATTTCACCAGCTACAGGACAGCCCGGAGCGGTAAGCGTCATGTCGATGATGAGATTTTTATCATCATCAAGTTCAATTTTATAAATAAGACCCAATTCATAAATATCAACTGGTATTTCTGGATCATAAACGGTTTTGATTGCCGCAACTACATCCGCTGTGATGCGTTCAATTTCTTCAGGAGAAATATCACTTGCCTTGGGCTTAACTATTTCAGCCTCATTAGGTGAAGTTTCATTCTCAATAATATCGGCGTCTTCATGTTTATCCATTTTCAAATCCAAATTTTAAGAAAAAAAGCTTTTGGCTTTTAATAGTCCTGCAACAAGTGCGTCAACGTCATCTTTGCCATTATATAGAGCAAAAGAGGCTCGAATTGTAGAGCTAACGCCAAATCTTTTTAACAGTGGCTGAGCGCAATGAGTGCCTGCACGAACAGCTATGCCATATCTATCAAGAATAGTGGAAACATCATGAGCATGCGCTCCTTCAATCTCAAATGAGAAAATTGCACCTTTATTTTTTGATTCACCAATCATTCGTAATGAGTTGATTTCTTTAAGTTTTTGCTCTGCATACTCGCCAACTTCTTGCTCATGAGAGGCAATATTTTCATGTCCAATTGCGTTGATATAATCAAGCGCCGCACCAAGCCCAATCGCTTGCACAATTGGCGGCGTGCCTGCTTCAAAACGCTGTGGAGGAGCATTATAACTCACTCCTTCAAGTGTTACCTCATCAATCATTTCACCGCCACCCTGATAGGGCTGCATATTGGCTAATAGGTCATAACGACCATAAAGAACACCAATGCCAGTTGGTCCATAAAGCTTATGCCCTGTCATGATATAAAAATCTGCATTCAAATCTTGAACGTCAACTTTTTCATGCACCGCGCCTTGGCTACCATCAATAACTACAATGATATTTTTTGCATGGGCAATTTCAATGATTTTCTTTATTGGCGTGATTGTTCCCAAAACGTTTGACATGTGTGTGATTGCAACAATTTTTGTGCGTTTAGTGAGCGATCCTTCAAACTTATCAAGGCAAAAGCTACCATCATCATTTACATCAACCCATTTTATAACTGCACCCTGTCGCTCTCGCAAAAAATGCCAAGGCACGATATTTGAATGATGCTCCATGATTGAAAGCACAATCTCATCGCCCTGCCCCATATTTGGAGCAGCAAAACTAGATGCTACTAGATTAAGCGCGGCCGTTGCTGAAGCAGTGAAAATAATTTCATCAGAGCGTTTAGCGTTGATAAAGCGCTGCACAGTGTTTCTTGCGCCCTCATAGGCATCTGTTGCTCTTGTTGAGAGAGTATGTAGCCCACGATGCACATTTGCATATTCGTGGGCATAGGCGTAGCTAATTCTATCTATCACCTCTTGTGGCTTTTGAGCGGACGCTCCGCTATCGAGATAGACTAATCTATTGCCATGAATTTTTTCGCCTAGGATTGGAAAATCTACGCGAATTTTTTCAAGATCAAAACTCATGACTATTCCTTTAGCCAATCATCTGCAATTCCTGCCAATATATCATACAAATCTTCATTTGTGATTGGATCAAATATTTCTGCTAAGAATGCCCGCACCAGCATAGCCTTTGCTTGCTCACGCTCAATTCCTCGGCTCATTAAATAAAATAAATTATTTTCATCTAGTTCACCGCATGTTGCCCCATGCCCACAAATAACATCATCAGCGTAAATCTCTAATTCTGGCTTTACCAAAATTTGCGCATCATCACTAAGCATTAAACCTTGGTGCATCATTGCGGCATCGGTTTTTTGTGCATCTTTTGCCACCAATATTTTGCCCTGAAAAATTGCCTTTGCTTGATTGCGAACAACTGATTTAAAATTCTCAGTTGAAGTGGTGTTAGGCACTTTATGAGCTACATCAATGGTAATGTCTGAATGTCTATCTGCATCAACTAACATAAGTCCTGCAAAATCTGCATGGGCATTTTCACCATTAAAATTTGCAAATAATTGCGTGCGAGCAAGGCTTGAGCCTGCATGAATAATCAGCGAATGCAGGTTTGCTCCCTGCTCAATTTCATATTGCACCGTTTGCAAATGGCGGGTTTTCTTTGATGAAATATCAACCATAATATGAGTGGCTTTGGCATTTTTACCTAAGATAAGCTTACTAGCACTATTGCTTAGATGTTCCTCGCTTGATCCATCAAAAACCTCAACTATTGTAGCACTTGAATTGTTAGCAATATAAATCTCAACACCATCATTATGAAGGGCGGCTTTACCCTCAAAACATCTGTCAACTTGAATGATAGTTTCAAGATTTTCACTTACATCAATGTGAAGCGTTTCTTTTGTTAGGGCTGAATTTAACTGTGCTATAATATCTTTATTAGGCTCGCTCATACCACCATTAGATGTGCTAATTACCACGCCAGATGGTGGCTTATCGCCTAATATTTGCACTTCACCATTCACTATTTGAAGCTGAAAAGAATTTGCAATATTAAAAGCGAATTCGCCAGTGCTTGTAGCGGTCGTTGCAATTTGCCCAATATTATCAAGTAGCATTTTTAGATCGCTATAATGATAGCTTTCATTTCTGCGAGTGGGCAGGCCAACTGAGCGAAAATTTTTGGCAATGGATATTGCATCAGCATCTAACAAAGCTTGATACAATATTTCCTCATTTTTATTTAATTTAATAACCATGATTTTTTACGCCGCACTTTCATCATATTGTGCATAGCCTTTTTCTTCTAGCTCAAGTGCAAGCGATTTATCACCACTTTTTACAATTTTGCCGTTTGAGAAAACATGCACAACATCAGGGATAATATAGTTCAATAGGCGTTGATAATGAGTAATAACCAACATAGAGCGGTTAGCATCACGCAGGGCATTCACCCCTTGTGAGACAATTCTTAAGGCATCAATATCTAGCCCTGAATCTGTTTCATCAAACACGCACATTTTTGGCTTTAACAATGCCATTTGCAAAATTTCAGCACGCTTTTTCTCGCCACCTGAAAAACCAACATTAAGTGCTCGCTTTAGCATTTTATTATCAATTTCAAGCATTTTTGCAGCTTGCTTTACTTCACGCATAAAGTCAGGGGTTGATAATTCTTCCTCGCCTCGTGCCTTTCTTTGGGCATTCATTGCAGCTTTTAAGAAGGTCATTGTGGCAACACCTGGAATTTCAATTGGGTATTGAAAGGCTAAAAACAAGCCAGCACTTGCTCGCTCATTTGGCTCCATATCCAAAATATTCACCCCATCGAGAATAATTTCTCCCTTGGTGATTTCATAGCCAGATTTACCTGCCATCACATAAGAAAGGGTAGATTTACCAGAGCCATTTCGCCCCATAATTGCATGTATTTCACCCTTGGGAATAACTAAATTCACACCCTTTAGGATTTCCTTGTCTTCAACACTTACGTGCAGATCACGTATTTCAAGCATATTTTTGCTCATGTTATTTTGCCTTTAAACTGTTTATATACATTCATAAAAGTAACGCTGTCATTGCGAACCCCTTTAGGGGTGTGGCAATCTAGAAAATTTAAGTCACTGCACAGCTTCTGTGGATTGCTTCGCTTCGCTCGCAATGACATTGAGGGATAATTGTTCAAATTCATCTAGCCAACACTCCCTTCAAGAGAAATGTTAATTAGCTTTTGCGTTTCAACCATAAATTCCATCGGCAAATGCTGTAACACATCACGCACAAATCCATTTACGATAAGCGCCACCGCTTCTTCTTCGTTTAGCCCACGTTGCTGACAATAAAACATCTGCTCATCTGAGATTTTTGAAGTAGTTGCTTCATGCTCAAATATCACCGATGAATTTTTTGCCTCTATATAAGGAATTGTGTGCGCTCCGCATTTATCACCGATTAGCAAGCTATCACATTGGGTAAAATTGCGGGCATTTTTTGCTTTTTTGTGCGCAGAAATAAGCCCGCGATAAGTATTGTCTGAAAAGCCAGCCGCAATGCCCTTGGCAATCACTTTGCTTGAAGTGTTTTTGCCCAAATGTATCATTTTTGTGCCGCTATCGATTTGTTGATAGCCGTTTGAAATAGCAATCGAGTAAAATTCACCGCGAGAGCCATCACCACGCAAAATGCAGCTTGGATATTTCCATGTAATTGCCGAGCCAGTTTCTACCTGTGTCCATGAAATTTTTGAATTATCACCACGGCAGTCGCCACGTTTGGTCACGAAATTATAGATGCCGCCAACGCCCTCTTTATTCCCTGGATACCAATTTTGCACCGTTGAATATTTAATTTCGGCATTTTCTAAAGCCACCAACTCAACCACTGCCGCATGCAACTGATTTTCATCGCGCATTGGTGCGGTGCAGCCCTCAAGATAGCTTACATAAGTGTCTTCTTCGGCAATTATCAATGTGCGCTCAAACTGGCCTGTGTTTTTTTCGTTAATGCGGAAATATGTCGACAACTCCATTGGGCAGCGCACACCCTTTGGAATATAAACAAATGAGCCATCAGTAAAAACTGCGCAATTTAGGGTTGAATAATAATTATCAGTGACTGGCACTACTGAGCCTAGATATTTTTTAATCAAGTCTGGGTGCTCTTTAATTGCCTCAGAAATTGAGCAAAAAATTATGCCGCTTTTTGCCAATTCCTCACGAAAAGTTGTCACTACAGAAACAGAATCAAACACCGCATCTACTGCAATTTTAGCCCCCTCAACTCCTGCAAGAACGGCCTGCTCAGAAAGCGGAATGCCAAGTTTTTTATAAGTTTCGAGCAAATCAGGATCAACTTCATCAAGGCTTTTTGGCCCTGGTGTAGATTTTGGCGCGGAGTAAAAATAAATGTCATTAAAGTCGATTTTTGGATAATCAAGCTTTGCCCAATCTGGCTCGTCCATTGTTAGCCAGCGTTTATAAGCATCAAGACGCCACTCTAACATCCATTCTGGCTCATCTTTTTTTGCCGAGATAAAACGCACAATATCTTCGCTTAAGCCTTTTGGTGCTTTGTCGCTTTTTATATCTGTTTCAAACCCATATTTATATTTTTCTAAATCGATTTCTTTAACTTGATCGATTGTTTCCTTAACAGCTGGCATTTATTTCTCCGCTTTTGGGCTTTGAAGCCCTTTATCATGTTGTTTAAGCATTTTTCCAAAGGCACTTAAAAATGCCTCTACATCTTGTTTTGTTGAATTCCAACCAAGGCTAACTCTTAATCTGCCTGTTGCTAATTCTGGCGAAATACCCATAGCGCATAAAACATGGCTATAGGTTACTTTGCCTGATGAGCAGGCAGAGCCAGAGGAAACAGAAACTCCCTCAATATCTAAACCCATCAGAGCGATTGAGGCTTTTAAATCTGGCACAGCGAAATTGATTATATTGCCCATGCGTGGCACATCTTGACCAAAAACCACTGCATCTGGTCGTAATTTTTTTATTCCTGATTCTAGCATTTCAACTAATTGGTTGATTTTTTTAGCATCATAGCTTTGTGAAAATTGCTTTGCCGCTGCACCAAAGCCAGCAATAAGCGGGGCTGAAAGCGTGCCAGAGCGCCTGCCCTTTTCTTGGCTACCGCCATATATCAAACGCACCTCATCACAATGAGATTTCATTAAAAGTGCACCAATGCCAACGGGGCCGCCAGCTTTATGAGCGCTAATTGCCATCATATCTACTGGGCGAGATGAAAAGCTAAGATCAGCTTTACCAAAAGCCTGCACCGCATCGATGAATAAAAAATGCCTCGAAGCGCCAACAAGCGTCTCTATTTGCTTAATGGGCTGAATTATTCCAGTTTCATTATTCACTTCATGCACACAAATAAGCGCGGTTTGACCTGTTTCGTCTAATTTTTGCAATTCATCTTTAAGCTGAGCAATATCAATTTGACCATTATCGAGTAGAAAAACCTCTATAACTTCTTGCTCACAAGATTTTGCGGCATTTAACGCTGCGGCATGCTCACCAGCGCTAATAATAATCTTATCAAGTTTAAGAGCCTTCACACCCGCAATGATAGCTTGATTTATACTTTCTGTTGCTGAACCTGTAAAAACAACCTCACTGCGTTTTGCACCAGCAGCTTTTGCAACATTTTCTCGTGCATCTTCAATCAAAGCTTCAAGCACACGACCATCTCTATGTATAGCTGATGGGTTTCCTGCCAATTCAAGCGCATCAATAATTGCCTTTTTTGCTTGGGGCAGCAAAATAGTTGAGGCATTATGATCGAGATAAGCGTTTGTTTTAGGCATAATTGAACTTTTTTTTTAAAACAAAGGCAAAACAATGCTGAAATATCTTGAAATTTGCTCTGCATTTCATCTACAAGAGACATTCAACAAAGATTGCAACAAGGATTGCTTTTTATAATCATCACTAATTGTAATTTAGTTAGCTTAGAATTATTCTAATCTAGCTATATTATATGCTAGTTTTAGGAGTCTTAAGGCCACTCGTCAAGCCAGATTGCACTTTATTTACATTAAAGTCAGTTTATCAAATAAGCAGTTTAATAAATAAGTTAAGGATATTTGCATGCCAGAAGTAATGTTTAATGGCCCAGAGGGTCGAATTGAGGGGCGTTATCAGCCCGGTAAAGAGCCAAATGCTCCAGTTGCTATTTTGCTACACCCTCACCCAGAGTTTGGCGGCACGATGAATAATCAGATTATTTATCACCTTTATTATATGTTTGTAGAGCGTGGTTTTGCTGTTTTGAGGTTTAATTCACGTGGTGTTGGCCGCTCACAAGGAGTGTTTGACCATGGAGTTGGCGAATTATCTGATGCAGCAGCTGCACTTGATTGGCTTCAGTCAATCAATAAAGATAGTAAGGCGTGTTGGATTGCAGGGTTTTCTTTTGGCAATTGGATTGGCATGCAATTGCTTATGCGTCGGCCAGAGGTTGAGGGTTTTCTTACTATTGCACCACAAGAAAATATTTATGACTTCTCTTTTCTTGCTCCCTGCCCCTCTTCTGGTCTGATTATTCACGGTGAAAAAGACACTGTTGCACCACCCGAATCAGTGCAGCGCCTTGTGGATAAACTTCGCACACAAAAAGGCATAACCATTGAACAGCAGATTGTTGAAGGTGCTAATCATTTCTTTGATGGTCATGTTGATGATCTTATTGAAAGATGTGGTGAATATCTTGATCGCCGTCGTGCTGATATTGCTGCGGGCGGCGGACGATAGAATTAGTAGATAGAAATAGTGGTAGGCAGTAAATATTATGGCAAGATTTAAATCTGACTTTTTACAAGTGCTTGATGAGCGCGGTTTTATTCATCAGCAATCTGACGCTGAGGGGCTTGATGCACTTTGCGCAAAGCAGCCTATTACTGCCTATGTCGGCTATGATGCAACTGCGACCAGCCTACACATCGGTAATTTGATTTCTACTTCTATGCTTTATTGGTTTCAACAGGCTGGCCATAAGCCTATCGCCCTAATGGGTGGTGGCACTTCTATGGTTGGTGACCCCTCGTTTCGTGATGAACAGCGTGGGCTGTTAACTCCTGAAAAAATCAACGACAATATTGCTGGCATTAAAAAAATATTCTCTAAAATCCTAAAATTTGGCGATGGGGCATCTGATGCCATTATGGTCAATAATGCCGATTGGCTACTCAAGCTAAATTATGTTGAATTCTTGCGCGATGTTGGCAAGCATTTCTCGGTCAATCGCATGCTAACTTTTGATAGTGTGCGCCTTAGGCTTGAGCGCGAGCAATCTCTCTCATTCCTTGAGTTTAATTATATGATTATGCAGGGCTATGATTTTGTTGAATTAAACCGCCGTTATGGTTGCATATTGCAAATGGGCGGCTCAGATCAATGGGGCAATATTATCAATGGGGTTGACCTTGGTCATCGCATGCGCACAGAGCAGCTTTATGCGCTCACCACCCCCCTGCTCACCACTTCATCTGGTACAAAAATGGGCAAAACTGCTAATGGTGCGGTATGGCTGAATGAAGATTTATTCTCCCCTTATGATTTTTGGCAATATTTCCGCAACACAGAGGACGATGATGTTGAAAGATTTCTAAAGATTTTTACACGTCTACCTTTAAATGAAATTGCCCATGCAATTGGCGATGATGTAAATGAAGCTAAAAAACTTTTAGCGACTAAGGCGACA
>JALSJY010000216.1 GCA_026989045.1 Hyphomicrobiales bacterium
TGCCGCGCGGCTTTTATAGGCTTTTGGCGGTTTTCTTTGGTCTTAAAGTTAAAGTAATTGGCAAAGTTCAAAGCAAATACCCAACCCTATTAGTAGCAAATCATATATCTTGGCTTGATATTATTGCTATTGGATCATGTGCAAATATTAGTTTTATTGCAAAAAGTGAAATAGCTAAATGGCCATTAGTTGGTTTTTTTGCATCATTACAAAAAACAATATTTGTTGCCCGCACGCGCAAAACTGATACAAAACGCACATCAAATGAAATGGCTAAAAGATTGAATGATGGTGGGGCTTTGGTGTTATTTGCTGAAGGGGGTTCAAATAATGGCAGACATTTAATGCCGTTTCGATCAGCTTTAGTTGGTGCTGTTTTTGCTACTATGAAGCAGGGAGAGAAGCAGGCTGAAAAAATTGTGATACAGCCATTAACAATTGCATATACAAAAATACAAGGTTTACAAATTCCTCGCTTTGGTAGATCTAATCTTGCTTGGGATAAATCAGCATCAGCGTGGAAAAATATCAAACAAATATTAAACTCTGATGTTAAACAAGTGGTTGTTTCATTTGGTAGACCAATTGAAATAAAGGCTAGCGATGATAGAAAAAAAATTACTAAAATATGTGAGACAGAAGTTAGAAAAACTTTAGTGGCATTAAATCGGGGTGAAATTAGCTAAATATATGAAAAAACTTTTTATAAAAACCTTTGGCTGTCAGATGAATGTTTATGATACTAATCGCATGATTGATGCATTAGTGCCGCATGGATATGAAAATATCTCAGACATTGAAAATGCTGATTTAATTTTGCTCAATACTTGCCACATTAGAGAAAAAGCTTCGGAGAAATTATTTTCAGAGCTTGGTCGCATGAAAGAGTTGAAAGAGCGGCGCAAATCAAATGACAAAGAAACATTGATTGGAGTTGCTGGTTGTGTAGCGCAGGCACAGGGTGAAGAAATTATGAAACGCGCCCCTGTGGTTAATCTTGTTTTTGGCCCACAAAGTTATCATCGTCTACCCGAAATGGTAAAAAAGGCCAATGATGAGCGAGTGATTGACACTCAATTCCCCAAAGAAGATAAGTTTGATTTTCTTCCAAAAGCAAAAAAATCTAGCACTATAAAGCGTGGTCTAACTGCCTTTTTAACCGTGCAGGAGGGTTGTGATAAATTCTGCACATTTTGTGTTGTTCCTTATACTCGAGGTGTTGAGCAGTCTCGTCCTGTTGCAGCGATTATTGCTGAGGCAAAAAATTTGGTTGCAGGCGGGGTAAGAGAAATTACTCTGCTTGGGCAGAATGTAAATGCCTATCATGGAGAAAATGAGCACGGAGTTGCGACATCTCTTGCAAAGCTTTTACATCGGTTAGCGCAAATTGAGGGTTTAGAGAGGTTGCGATATACTACGTCTCACCCAAATGATATGGGCGATGATTTAATTGCAGCGCATGGTGATTTAGCGCAACTCATGCCTTATTTGCACCTGCCTGTGCAATCGGGATCAGATAAAATATTAAAGTCAATGAACCGCTCTCACACCAGCAAAAAATATCTTAATCTGATTGAGAAGATAAAAAAAGCACGCCCTGATATTGCAATTTCGGGTGACTTTATTGTTGGATTTCCTGGTGAGAGTGACAAAGATTTTGAAGAAACAATAAATCTTATCAAACAGGTTGGTTATTCATCGGCTTATTCGTTTAAATATTCACCTCGCCCTGGAACACCAGGGGCATTGATGCAAGATCAAGTGCCAGAGCCTGTTCGGGTAGAGAGGTTAGCGCGGTTACAAATATTATTAAATGAGCAACAAGATGAGTTTAATAAGAATATGGTTGGTCAAATAATGCCTGTTTTAATTGATAAGAGAGGGCGAGTTTCTGGTCAAATTGGTGGTCGTTCACCATATTTGCAAGCGGTGCATTTTGATGGATCACCTGATTTAATTGGCTCAATCAGAGATATAAAAATTATAGCTGGAGATAGGCATTCTCTTAAGGGTGAGTTGGTTAGAGAAAATGGAGTAGAGGTGGTTTGAGTCAGCTCAAAAATATAAATAGTCAGGAATTATCTTTTGATAATAATAAACTTACAGCATTGCTTTGTGGTGAGTTTGGCAAGAATTTAGATTTAATTGCGGGGGTATTAGGGGTTGAAATATTTGCGCGCGCAAATCGGCTTATTTTGCGTGGTGATGATGTAAATATTGCTCAGGCGCATTTAACTTTAAGCACGCTTTATGCCGATTTGAAACAAGGGCAACAGATTGAAATTGGTGATATAGAGGCAATTATAAAAATGGCGCAGGAGCAGAAAAATATTTCTTATAAAAATGATGATATAAAAATACAAATGGCTAAAATTACTACAAAAAAAGCCATTATTAAAGCGCGAACCCGCACACAAAATGATTATATGCGCGCATTTGAAAAAAATGAGTTGATTTTTGGTGTGGGGCCGGCCGGTACTGGGAAAACTTATTTGGCAGTAGCTTATGGGGTGAAATTATTGATTAGTGGTGAAATTGATCGGATAATTTTATCACGCCCTGCAGTTGAGGCTGGTGAGCGGCTTGGCTTTTTACCTGGTGACTTAAAAGAAAAGGTCGACCCATATTTACGCCCGCTTTATGATGCTCTTTATGATATGCTTGCTCCTGAAATGGTGGATCGCTATATTGCTAATGGGGTGATTGAAATTGCGCCATTGGCCTTTATGCGTGGGCGAACCCTTTCAAATGCATTGGTTATTTTGGACGAGGCGCAAAATAGTACACAAATGCAAATGAAAATGTTTTTAACCAGACTTGGCGAAAACTCAAAAATGATTGTGACGGGAGATCCATCGCAAATAGATTTGCCAAGAGGTGAAAAGTCGGGCTTATTACAGGCACTTGATTTGTTAGCTAAAATAAAAGGGGTTTATATTTGTCGCTTTGGTGAAAAAGATATTATTCGTCATAAATTAGTTGGGCAAATTGTTAAGGCCTATCAATCTATAGATGAAAACAGAACTGCAGTAGATGAAAATAGAAATGAAGCCTGATTTAGAAATATCAATAGCATTTGAAGACGATGCTTGGCCGAAAGGTCTTGAAAATATAGCTAGGCAAGCAATATTTAGAGTAGTAAAAAAACTTGAAATTAAAATTATTTCGCCTGCAGAAATTTCAATTTTATTGACTAATGATGAAGCACAAAAATCATTAAATAAGCAATTTCGCAAAATAGATAAGCCAACAAATGTGCTTTCATTTGCCGCGCTTGAGCCATTTAGTGATATTTCTGGCTTAATTGGTGATATATCTTTAGCTTATGAGACTTTAAATATTGAGGCAAAAAATCTTTCAATTAGTTTTGAAGATCATTTTACACACTTGATTGTGCATGGATTTTTGCATCTACTTGGCTATGATCATCAAAATGATGAGCAAGCGCAAAGAATGGAAAATTTAGAAGTGCAAATTCTTAGCGAGTTGAATATTAAAAGTCCATATTAGATTTAAGCAACATCAAATAAGTGAAAAGTGAAAATAAATATTAAAATGCAAAATCCAAAGTCAAAAGAAAAACCTAACAAAAATTCATTCTGGAATAGTTTGCGTTCGATTTTTGCCTCTCGCAATAAATCTTTAAGAGACGATTTGGTAATGGCTGTGCATGATAAGAGCAAAAAGCTAGATAATTTTTCTGATAATGAGCGCTTGATTTTACAAAATGTGCTTAAATTGGCCGATAAGCGGGTTGACGATGTTATGGTTCCACGTGCCGACATTGAGGCAGTGGAGGAGGGTGAAACCATTGCTTCATTAATTGCTTTATTTCGAAGTGCTGCACATTCCAGACTTCCAGTATATGATGATAATTTAGATAATATGCTTGGATTTATTCATATTAAAGATGCACTTTTATTGCTTACTAAAGTTAGTGAACAAAATGGTGAGAGGTCAGATGGTGATGGCATTAAAAATAATAACTCTACAAGGAAAGATGTTTCAGTGGAATTTTTAACTCCAATTTTGAAACAAAAAATTGGCTCTCAGAATATTGTTCGTAATTTATTATTTGTTCCTCCCTCAATGCCAGTTGGCGATTTGTTGCAAAAAATGCAGGCGACACGGGTTCATATGGCGATGGTAGTTGATGAATATGGAGGAACGGACGGCTTGGTAACTATTGAGGATTTGCTTGAAGCGGTGGTTGGTGAAATTGAAGATGAGCATGATGATGACGAAGCTGAATTGATTACTAAAATTGATGATAATTCTTATATTGCAGATGCGCGAATTGAATTAGTGCAATTGCAAGAAATTTTTGGAGATGATTTTAATCCAACAATATATTGTGAAGATGCGGATACACTTGGTGGTTTGATTTTTGATTTGGTAGAGCGAGTTCCAGTTATTGGTGAGGTTATAACAAAATTTAAAGGTTTTGAATTTGAGATATTGCAGGCTGATCCGCGCCGAATAAAAAAGGTCTGTATTAGAATTCGTAAAAAAACACCATCTCGAACGCAGGTTAAAGCAAAGAAAACTATCCAACAGTCATGAATTGGTTGGCACAAACAGCAATGCTTTCTTTTGGCTGGCGGCGAATATTACTATTGGTAATTTTTGGAGCGATTGCCTCTTTATCAATGCCTCCGCTACTTTTTTTGCCAGCATTATTTATTTCACTGCCTGTTTGGGTTTGGGCTCTTGATGGAGCTGAGCATCGCTCTGGCTTAAAGCGTTTGTTTGGTCCAGCATTTACAATAGGCTTTTCTTTTGGCCTTGGTTATTTTTTGGGTGCGATCCATTGGGTGGGGGCGGCGTTTTTTGTTGATGGTGGTTGGCTATTGATTTTGATGCCATTTGCGGTGCTGTCTTTGGCGTCAATATTGGCAATATTTTGGGGCTTTGCTAGTGTGTTGGCGCATTATTTTTGGAGTGATAGCTTTTTAAGAGTATTTGCTTTGGCTTTTTCACTTAGCTTGTTTGAGTTTTTACGGGGGCATTTATTCACGGGCTTTCCATTTAATCTACTTGGTTATGCCTTGAGCGCTAATGATAATATGGCGCAATTGGCTTCGGTTGTGGGGATTTATGGCTTAACCGCTATTGCGGCCTTACTTGGCGTGATGATGGCTTTGGTTTGGCCAAAAGATGATCGATCTTTGTCCGCTCGACTTATTCCTGTTTTTATAATTATTGTTGCTCTAGTAGGGCAGTTTGCTTATGGAAAATATCGTCTTGAGAGCATAAATATTGTTGAGCGATTAGATATTAAACTAAGACTTGTGCAGCCAAATATTAAACAAGCGCAAAAATGGCAAACAGGCTCGGCTCAATATATTATGGATCATTTGATGGGTCTGTCGACGAATAAAGGCTCAGTAAATAATGCAGGCCTAAACTCTATTACATATTTGATTTGGCCAGAGGCCGCTATTCCATTTTATCTTTCTGATAGGCCAGAATATATCACCAAAATTTCAAATATGTTGCCGATTGGAAAATTTTTAATCGCTGGTGCGCCGCGAAAAGAAACTTTGGGCGAGCAATATCAAAATGATGGTTCAGATATTTCAACTAAGTCTTATAATTCAATTTTAATGTTTGATTCATCTGGTGAAATAATTTCAACTTATGATAAAACTCATCTTGTTCCATTTGGTGAATATCTTCCCTTTGAGAATTTGCTTAACTCACTTGGTATAAAACAATTTGTTTTTGGAAGTGATGGTTGGAGTGCTGGCTTATCTCGGCGTTTAATGGGTGTTTTGGGCGCAAATAATTCTATTGGGGCGGCTAGTTTTCTGCCACTTATTTGTTATGAGGCTATTTTTTCTGCTAATTTGGGTAAAGCTATTGATGAGGCAGATTTTATATTAAACTTGACCAATGATGGCTGGTTTGATGGATCAATTGGCCCAGCGCAACATTTTCATCATGTAAAAATTAGAAGCATAGAAGAGGGAAAATCATTGGTCAGGGTGGCTAATTCTGGAATTAGTGCGTTAATTGATCCGCTTGGTAGGGTTAGAGCAAAGCTAAATGCTGGTGAAATGGGAATATTAGATGTTGCCCCGCCCCTGCCAATTGAAAAAACTATTTTCGCTAAATATAGAAATTATCCCTTTTTAATTGCTTTATTATTGGGTTTTACATTGCTTATTTTGCAAAAAACCCGTCAAAAAAAGAAAAAATATTTTTAATATAAAGACTTCTTTATATCCTTTGCTTTAGGTGATAAGTGATGATTAGTCGATGTGCTGACTTAACTAGAATCATAAAGCAAATTAAGGGATATTATTATGCGGGCTGAACATTATTTTACATCTGAATCTGTTTCTGAGGGTCACCCAGATAAGGTTTGCGATCGTATTTCTGATGAAATCGTGGATATGATTTACAAAGAGGCTAAAAAAACTGGCACTGATGCATCTAGTATTAGGGTAGCTTGTGAAACTCTTGTTACAACAGATAAGGTTGTGATTGCAGGTGAGGTTCGTGTTCCTCCAACCCTGATAAAAAAGGATAAACATGGTAAGGATATTATCAACCCATCAAAATTTAAGTCTGCTGCAAAACGCGCGATAAAAGATATTGGTTATGATCAAATAGGCTTTGATTGGAAAACAGTTAAAATTGATGTTTTATTACATTTTCAATCAGCTGATATTGGCCAAGGGGTTGATAATGCGGCTGATAGACAGGGTGAAGAGGGTGCTGGTGATCAGGGTATTATGTTTGGTTATGCTTGTAAGGACACTCCAAGCCTTATGCCTGCTCCATTATATTATTCGCATAAAATTTTGGAACTTTTGGCAAAGGCTAGAAAAGCCAATGAGGGCGAAGTTGGTAAACTTGGCCCAGATGCAAAATCTCAGGTGACAGTTCGTTATGTGAATGATAAGCCAACAGAAGTAACGCAAATTGTGCTTTCAACTCAACATTTAGATGAGAGTTGGGACAGTAAAAAGGTGCGCCAAGTAGTTGAACCTTATATTGTTGAGGCGCTTAAAGGCTTGCCAATTGCTAAAGACTGTGTGTGGCATGTTAATCCAACAGGTAAATTTGTAATTGGTGGTCCAGTTGGGGATGCTGGTTTAACTGGCCGAAAAATTATTGTAGATACTTATGGTGGTGCTGCTCCGCATGGCGGGGGTGCATTTTCTGGCAAAGACACCACAAAGGTTGATCGTTCAGCAGCTTATGCGGCACGATATTTAGCTAAAAATATCATAGCAGCTAATCTTGCAGATCGCTGTACGCTTCAGCTTTCTTATGCAATTGGCGTGGCGCAGCCATTATCTATTTTTGTTGATACAGATGGCACTGGCAAATATGCTGATGAGAAATTAGAAAAAGCAATTTATCAAGTGATGGATTTATCCCCCTCAGGAATTCGCAAACATCTTGACTTAAACAAATCAATTTATGCAAAAACTGCCGCTTATGGCCATTTTGGCCGTAAGCCTGGGCGTGATGGTTCTTTCTCATGGGAGAGGCTTGATTTGGTAAAAGCATTAAAGGCGGCTGTTAAGTCTTGAAACCAATATTAAATAAAGATGGCGAGGCAAGGGCATTTTTTGGTCGCAAGATTTCTAAAAATCTAGGTAGCACACAAAAAATTCTATTTGATGATTTGCTGCCAAGCTTAGAGATTAAAATAGATGGTGATGGATTGATTGATCCATCACCATTATTTACTGATATAATAAATCCAAAAAAAATAATTTTGGAAATTGGTTATGGTGGTGGTGAGCATTTAGCTCGCAAAGCAAAAGAAAATCCTAATATTGGTTATATTGGCTCGGAGGTTTTTTCGGGGGGTATTGGCAAGTTGCTTGATAAGATAGATAGGCAGGAAATAAAAAATATCCGCCTTTATAGCGATGATGCGATTAAACTTCTTAAAAAACTTGAGCCAAATTCAATAGATGAAATATATCTTCTTTATCCAGATCCATGGCCAAAAATGCGTCATAATAAACGGCGCTTTGTTTCCAAATTAACGCTTGAACTTATGGCTAAAGCATTAAAGCCAAATGGGTTATTTCATTTTGCTAGTGATATTGAAGATTATGCTAATTGGACTTTGGCTCATATTTTAACTTGTGATGAATTTTACTGGCCTTTGCAGGCACCAGAATCTTGGCATGTCCCTTATGAAGGTTGGCAGCCAACTAGATATGAAGCAAAAGCTAAGCGCGAGGGTCGTGTCCCAAGTTTTTATTTTAGCTTCTTAAAAACTAACACTTGAAATTATCATTAAATACTGTTATCTGAAGGTCAACATCTTAGGAACAACCTTGGAGAGTGGTGCTAACAAGCCCCGCTCTTTTTTATTGGAAAATTAACTGGGCGAAATATTGAATAATAAACGCTACATACGTGAAACTGGCACAGAGGCTCGCATTGCCGCTATTGTTGAACCTATCGCAAATGATATGGGTTTTGATTTGGTGCGGATAAAAATCCTGCCTGATAATGGTTGCACGTTACAAATTATGGCTGAAGATTCTAATGGTAATTTTTCAATTTCTGATTGTGAAAAATTAAGCCGTGAAATAAATCCAGCACTTGATGTGCATGATCCGCTTGATAAAGCTTATCATTTGGAGATTTCTTCGGCAGGTATTGATCGCCCATTGGTTAGGGCGCGTGACTTTAAACGCTATATTGGCCATGAGGCTAAAGTTGAGCTTTTTGATATGATAAATGGTCGCAAGAGATTTCGTGGTGATATTATAGCCTGTGATGATAAAATTGCGACAATAAAAACTCGTGATGCGCTGCCAGAGACTGACCCTAATTTTGACTTAGAACTGGCGCAAATTGCCGAAGCTAAGTTGATAATGAGTGATAAATTACTTGCGATGGCTGCTAAAGCCCAAAAAAATGATAATGTCATTGATGATGATGTTGAAATTATTGACGATATAAAAAATAATATTCTAAAGGAGACTAAATAATGTCCGTTTCAGCCAATAGGCTTGAGTTGCTACAAATTGCCGATGCAGTGGCACGTGAAAAGTCAATCGATCGCCTGATTGTTATTGATGCAATGCAAGATGCTATTCAAAAAGCGGCTCGCTCGCGTTATGGCGCAGAAACGGAAGTTAAAGCCGAAATCAATCCAAAAACTGGTGAATTATCGCTTTGGCGCTTACTTGAAATTGTTGAAAATGTTGAAGAGCCTGCACGCCAGATTGATTTGGCTGGCGCAAAGCAAAAATCACCTGATGCGGAATTAGGACAGTATATTTCAGAGCCATTGCCACCAATTGAATTTGGTAGAATTGCAGCCCAATCAGCCAAACAGGTTATTGTGCAAAAAGTGCGCGATGCTGAACGTGAGCGCATGTTTAATGAATATTTTGATCGAATTGGTGAAATTGTTAACGGCACAGTTAAGAGGGTGGAATATGGCAATGTAATTGTTGATCTTGGTCGAGGCGAGGCTATTATTCGTCGTGATGAGTTAATTCCACGCGAGACTTTTCGTTATGGTGATCGGGTGCGGGCATATATTTATGACGTGCGACGTGAGCAACGTGGACCGCAGATTTTTCTATCGCGCACACACCCACAATTTATGGCCAAATTATTTATGCAAGAAGTGCCTGAAATTTATGATGGCATTATTACTATTCGCTCAATTGCACGCGATCCTGGATCAAGAGCAAAAATTGCAGTAACAACAAATGATTCGTCAATTGATCCAGTTGGTGCATGTGTTGGTATGCGTGGCTCGCGTGTGCAGGCAGTGGTTGCTGAGTTGCAGGATGAAAAAATCGATATTATTCCTTGGACAGATAATATTGCGGATTTAGTTGTTGCTGCATTGCAACCTGCAGAGGTTTCTAAAATTGTGTTAGATGAGCAGGCAGAGAAAATTGAAGTTGTAGCGCTTGATGACCAATTATCATTGGCAATTGGCCGCCGAGGTCAAAATGTTCGCCTAGCCTCACAGTTGGTTGGTTGGGATATTGATATTTTGACTGAGCATGAAGAGAGCGAAAGGCGCAATAAAGAGTTTAATGAACGCTCTGAATTATTTATTAAGGCACTAGATGTTGATGAAATATTGGCGCAATTATTGGCATCAGAAGGTTTTACTTCTGTTGAAGATTTGGCTTATATTGAAATAGAAGAAATTGCTTCTATTCATGGTCTGGATAATGACACGGCTAGTGAAATCCAAAACCGTGCTTTAGAATATCTCAAAGCAAAAGAAGTTGAGCTTGATAAAGAGAGAGTTGAGCTTGAAGTTAAAGATGAGCTTTTTGAAATTGATGGCTTAAATGTTGCTATGTTGGTGGCGCTTGGCAAGGAAGATGTTAAAAATATTGAAGATTTTGCTGGGTGTGCAGCAGATGACCTTGTTGGTTGGGTTGAGCGTAATGATGGTGAAGTTAAGAGATATGAGGGATATTTAAGTTCTTTTGAAATTTCTCGTGAAGAAGCTGAAAATATGATAATGCAAGCACGTATAAAAGCTGGCTGGATTAGTGAAGAGGAGTTAAAGGCTGAAGAAGAAGAGGAAGTTGAACAATAGGCAGCGGGGTAATAGGCTTGCAATGATTTAGGTTAGTGTTTTTTGAAAAATTTAGGATAATCTAAAATATGAAAGATAAAAAGCCTATATTACGTCAATGCG
>JALSJY010000217.1 GCA_026989045.1 Hyphomicrobiales bacterium
TAATTTTTTAGCGCAATGAAAAATTATCTAATAATTAAGTATAATCACTTAAGTTTTGTGATGGACACAGGTGCTATCGAGGCACTCTAGTAAGTGGTTAAGTGTTTTTAGCCATTACTACAATAGCTTATGCTAGCAAAATGAGGGAACTTATGGCAAAGTCAAATATCAGCATGAAATATAAGCTTCAAAAAGCAATATCAACATTTCCACTAAATATTCGAATTCTTGCTCTTTGTTTGGTGCCGATAGCGGGGCTATTATTCGTTGGATATCAGCAGATATCATATGAAATGATAAAATCAACTGAAGCAAAAGAGGTGTTGGCTCTTGCTCAGGGTGTTCCATCAATCTCATCTTTGGTGCATGAGTTGCAAAAAGAGCGTGGCATGTCGGCAGGATTTATTTCATCAAAAGGTGAGAAGTTTGCAAAAGAACTTTCTGTTCAAATTAAAGCTACAGATGCGATGATAGAAAAATTTAAAGATCAGTTTAATGAGCAGTTTGTCTTAGCTCTTAATCCTGATCTGCAAAAGCAAATTGGGGTTGCAAAAGACGCTCTTGCCAAGCTTGAGCAGAGCAGAGCAAGCGTAAATTCTTTACAATTCAGTGTAGCTCAAATGGCAGGTTATTATACCCTCACTATTGATAGTTTATTAGATAATATTGAAATGACAGCCAAGCAAGTTACTGATCCAAACACTGTGAGGAAGCTTGCAGGATTATATGATCTTTTACTTGGTAAAGAGAGAGCAGGAATTGAGCGAGCGGTTGGCACTGGCATTTTTGCATCGGGGATTGTTGACCAAGCTTCATATTTAAAATTTGAAAAGCTAATCGGACAGCAAGATATTCTTTTTGAAAAATTTAATTCTGCTACAACAAATGAATTAAGAGAATTTTTTGCTAGCACTCTTTCTGGACCTAAAATTGATCTTGTAAATTCTTATAGAGATATTTTACAAAATTCAAAATTTGGTGGGACTTTAAATGGTATTACAGGCGCACAATGGTTTGCTGCAACAACTGATCGCATTGATTTGCTTAAGGAAATTGAAGATGCAGCTTCTGCTGAACTGGTTGCTTCCGCAACCACTCATATGGAGCATGCGGCTAATGATTTGAAAACATTGATAACTATAAATGTAGTTTTGATAGCATTTACTTCAATTTTAGCAATTTTCACCATTAACTCAATATCTGGCCCAGTGCTTAGACTTACTAAAACTATGCGCTCTTTATCTGGGGGCGATCTTGATGCCGTTGTTTGCGGTACTGATAATAAAGACGAGCTTGGCGATATGGCTCGTGCCGTTGAGATATTTAAGGCAAATGCCCTTAAAGTTAACTCAATGACAGAACAAGAAAAAGCGGCTTCTGCTCAACGTCTTGCTGAACGTGCTGAGATGATGCAAGAATTGCAGCATGCCTTTGGTGAAGTTGTTGATGCCGCAGTTGCTGGTGATTTTACTAGGCGTGTTGAAGCGGCCTTCCCTGATGAGGAGTT
>JALSJY010000218.1 GCA_026989045.1 Hyphomicrobiales bacterium
ATAAACTGCTTTTTGATTTTGTTCATGTTTGTTCAAAATCAAGCTTTTATTCGCAGCGAGTATTATCAATACTTGCAAGAACAAAACCACCGATAATGGACACACAGGGACAAAATCCGTTACATTTTTGCTGCACCTCTTGATATTGCAGATATACCCGTTCGCACCACTTCAACCAATCCAAGCGGTATCATTAGTGCAATAAATTGCTCAATTTTTGCTGGCTTGCCGGTAATTTCAAACACAAAACTCTTTGTTGAAGCATCAACTACTTGCGCACGAAAGGCATCTGCTAGGCGTAATGTTTCAACTCTATCTTCGCCCTTGCCTGCAACTTTCACCAATGCTAATTCACGCTCCAAACATTTACCCTCTTGCGTTAAATCATGCACCTTATGCACTGGTACAAGCCGCTCAAGTTGCAACTTTATTTGCGCCAAAACTTTTGGGCGTGCAACCGTCACAACAGTAATGCGGCTGAGGCCTTTTTCATGCTCTGTTTCAGAAACCGTGAGACTATCAATATTAAAACCACGAGCTGAGAATAGCCCAGCAATACGCGCTAAAATTCCAGGTTCATTATCTACCAGAACAGAAAGTGTGTGCCGCTCTGGCTCTGCTGTTGGTTTGGTAATAAAATATGCCGATCCACTCGGTAAAAGATTTTCGTTCATTTTTTTGTCCTTAAATTCTTATAATTATTCTTATCTTCTCTGTCATTCTTCCTTCTCCACTTGTGGGAGAAGAGCCTGCCTCGTGTTACGACACGGGTCGCGCTGAAGGGCGGATGAGGGGTTATGCCATCTCGAACTCCCCCCCAGTGTCATCCTGAACTCTCCCCCCAGTGTCATCCTGAACGCAGTGAAGGATCTAAGACTCTTCGCTTCGCTCAGAGTGACATTGCCTCACTCGGGGTGACAATAAAAAAGTTATTCTTAGCTCCCTCACCCATCATGCTTTGCAAGCCACAATCGAACACAAGGGGAGAGGAAAGAAATACCCAAATCTATTACCCTCCTAGCTCTTAAACAAGAACTTTCCCTTTCTCATCAATAACATTCTCTATATCTTTAGTGTCTGGCAAAATCATCTCATTATGCGCTTTTCCAGATGGTATCATTGGCAAGCAATTTTCCTCGCGCGAAACTCGGCAATCAAACAAAACAGGTCCATCATGCTCAAGCATTTCTTTTATTGCTGCATCAAGTTTTTTAGGATCATCACAACGAATTCCCTTACCGCCCATTGCTTCTGCTAATTTAACAAAATCAGGCAATGCCTCAGAATAAGAGCTGGAATAGCGAGAACCATGCAATAATTGCTGCCATTGACGCACCATGCCCATATATTCATTATTCAGAATAAAGATTTTTACTGGCAGACGAAACTGCACCGCAGTTGAAAATTCTTGCATAGTCATTTGCACAGAAGCTTCACCTGCAATATCAATCACCGTAGCTTCTGGGTGCGCCACTTGCACACCAACACTAGCTGGCAAGCCATAACCCATTGTGCCAAGTCCGCCAGATGTCATAAAGCGATTAGGCTCTTCAAATGGGAAATATTGCGCCGCCCACATTTGATGTTGTCCAACTTCTGTGGTGATATAAGTATCCTTATCTTTTGTCGCCTCTGCAAGGCGTTGAATTGCAAATTGCGGTTTGATAATTTCATCTGAATTGACATAACGAAGCGATTTTTCATCACGCCATTCTTCAATTTTTTTCAACCATGGCGCAATTTCGCCTGCACGGCTTTCATTAGTTTTCTCACGCCATATTCTTATCATTTCAGAAATCACACGATTACAATCACCAATGATGGGCAAATCAACATGCACAGTTTTGCCAATCGATGATGGGTCAATATCAACATGAATTTTGGTTGAATCAGGTGAAAAAGCATCAAGTCGTCCAGTAATTCTATCATCAAAACGAGCGCCTAAACATATCATTAGATCGCAATCATGCATTGCCAAATTAGCCTCATACGTGCCGTGCATTCCTAACATGCCTAACCATTGGGAATTTGAAGCAGGAAAAGCGCCAAGCCCCATCAAGGTTGAAGTAACTGGAAAACCTGTAAGTTCAGCTAGTTCACGCAAATTTACGCTGGCCTCTTTGCCAGAATTTATAATGCCGCCACCTGTATAAAATATTGGCCTTTCAGCTTTAAGCATGAGATCAACAGCAGCCTCTATCGCTCCCAAATCCCCATCTAAATGCGGCTTATAACTTTTATGCGTAGAAGCAATTGAAGGTTTATAATATTCACCAAGTGCAAACTGAACATCTTTTGGGATATCAACTACAACTGGGCCAGGGCGACCAGAAGAAGCAATATAAAATGCCTCATGCAATACCCGTGGCAAATCTTCAACTTTTTTAACTAGGTAATTATGTTTGGTGCAGTTGCGAGTAATGCCAACCGTATCGCACTCCTGAAAAGCGTCCGAGCCAATAAGCGGTGTTGGCACTTGCCCTGAAATGCAAACTAGCGGAATTGAATCAAGCAAAGCATCGGCTAAACCAGTAACCGCATTAGTTGCGCCTGGCCCAGAAGTCACCAACACCACACCAACTTTACCAGTAGAGCGAGCATAGCCCTCTGCCATATGGGTTGCGCCTTGCTCATGACGCACTAAAATATGCTCAATTTCATCTTGTTGAAAAATTGCATCATAAATTGGCAACACCGCGCCACCTGGATAGCCAAAAATATGCTCCACACCTTGGTCACGAAATGCCTCAATAACCATTTCCGCGCCACTCATTTGTTTACTCATATTCATTCACCCCATTTAACATATTTATTTTTAATTTAAAAACTAACCTAATAAAAAAGGCTCCTAAAAGGAGCCTTGGACGCGCATCATCTATCGCAGGGATTTAATTATAACCCGCGACACCAATGCGCCCCATAACCACCACAATGAGTTTAATCTGCATAATTCAAATCCTAAAAAATATTGCGCTAATTGTTATGTGTTTTATTTCTTTTCGTCAAGATGAAATATTTTACGCTAAATCCAATCCCAATCTTTCATTCTTTTACGAAACCAAGTGCGTTGACGTTTTGCATATTGACGAGTTGCAATCACTGACAGATCGATTGCCTCTTGCTTAGAAATATCTCCCTTCAGCCAGCTGGCAATTTGCTGCACCCCAATAGCTTTCATTGCGGGCAGGTTTTTTTCAAGCCTCATATCCAAAAGCGCCCTCACCTCATCAACCGCCCCGCCCTGCATCATCATTTCAAAACGCCGCTCTATTTTCTCACTCAAGACCTGACGTTCAGGATTTAAAACAACCCTCTCAACCTCAAAATCATCAAGCAAACCTGCCTGCCCCTCGTACTGCCAAGTCGCTAAAGATTTTCCACTTGCTTGTAATACTGACAAAGCCCGCACAAGCCTTTGCTTGTCTGGCTCAATTAAACGCTCAGCCATTAAAGGATCACGTTGCTGTAATAACTCAAGCCTTTCTTGCCGAGAGAGTAGCTTTACCTCTTCTTCTAGCGAAACAACAATATCTTGGCTCACTGACGGCACATGCGTGAATCCATCAATTAAAGCAGAGAAGTAAAGCCCTGTTCCACCTACGAAAATTAGTGTGCGCTGATTCTCTTTCTCAAGATCAATAATGCGCTCAACCGCACGCAACCATGCACCAGTTGAAAAGCGAATAGCTGGATTTATCGTGCCGTAAAGCGCATGCTCAGCTTGCGACAACTCTTCAGCTTGCGGGCGGGCGCTCAACAAATTTAGCACATCATAAACCTGCATTGAATCTGCATTGATAATTAGCGCCTCCCCCTGTTGCTCTTTCTTTATTGCTAATGCAGACTTTAATGCATATGCAGACTTGCCGCTCGCTGTTGAACCAGCTATCAGAATAACATGTTTTTTATTTTGGGAATATTTCATGTCTGTTCTTTGTTTAATTTCTAATCCGTTAGATAAAGCTTTAAGCCCTCAAATGGCTCAAGCAGTGCAGGCGCAAACTGGCGGTGAAATAAATTGGCTAAACCAAAAAATAGCCTGTGAAATTATTTCACCAAAAGCAAGCAATGCGATTGATTTAGCACGACAAGTCTTAACAGACCAGCCAATTGATATAGCACTCATTCCAAAAGAGAATAGACGCAAAAAACTGCTTATCGCTGACATGGATTCCACCATGATAAATGAGGAATGTATTGACGAATTGGCCGATGCACTTGGCATAAAAGATAAAGTCGCAGATATTACTGCACGCGCCATGAATGGTGAACTAGACTTTGTCCAAGCGCTTGATACTCGCGTATCCCTACTTAAGGGATTATCGCAAGAGGTGATAAAACAAGTGCGCCGTGAGCGTATCACGCTTGCAACAGGTGGGCGCGCTCTGGTGCATACTATGAAAGCATTTGGCGCGCACACAGCGCTAATTTCTGGTGGGTTTACAATTTTTGCAGATTATATCGCCAAACGAATTGGCTTTGATGAGGCAATTGCTAACCATCTTGAGTTTGATGGTGAATTGCTTAGTGGCAAAGTAAATAAGCCGATAATTGATGCAAACGCAAAACTATCCCGCTTGCAGTTTCTAACAAATGAGTTGCAAATTAGCCAAGCACAAACATTAGCAGTTGGCGATGGGGCAAATGATTTACCAATGATAAAAGCGGCAGGACTTGGGGTGGCACTACATGCAAAGCCAGTAGTTGCAGCACAAGCGCAAATAAAAATAAATCACGGCGATTTAACCGCCCTGCTCTATTTACAGGGCTATAATGAAGACGATATTGTTAGGTGATATTGCTAATCTATAGCCCTTAACTAGCCATAATGTCATTATGAACAAAGTGAAGAATCTTTCGTAGTTTCATAAGATCCTACACTTCGTTCAGGATGACAGAGTCTGGTGTCATTCTAATTTACTACAGCCATTACAACCCTAACCTCGAATAAACATCAAAGCTATCAATCCTAACCCTGCAAAAATCAACGCCACAATTCTTATCTGAGTTGAGGGGGTTTCTAGCATTTGCGCAATCGCCTTTTTCATTTGCTCAGGAAATGCAGCATAAAGCAGCCCCTCAATTACAGCAACAAGTGCCAATGCGGCTAAAAAATCATTCATAAATTTACTCCAAAAAAAATGCTCCCAAACTTACATTCGGGAGCATAATTAAATCAACATTTCAAACTTAGTTGGCTGGTAAAGTTGAGCCACTAAAATACTGAAAAAATTCACTATCTGGTGAAAGTAACATAGTTGTATCTGTATTCACCAGCGAAGCGCGATATGATTGCATTGAACGATAAAATTCAAAAAACTCTATGTCTTTGCTATAAGCATTAGCAAAAACTGCGTTTCTCTCAGCATCACCTTCACCTCGAAGTATCTCACTATCACGACGAGCAAGTGCAACAATTTGCACCGCTTGACGATCAGCAATCGCACGAAGAGTTTGAGCCTGTTCTTGACCATCAGCACGCAAACCAGCAGCTTCAGCAAGACGCTCAGCTTTCATGCGCTCAAAAGTCTGCGCTGAAACCTGTGATGTTAAATCCGTGCGTAAAACACGAACATCAACAACTTCAAGGCCAATCTCTGCCAAGTCATCACGTATCAATTCACGAGCTTCACGCATCATTTCTGTGCGTTGATCTGATAGAGCGGCATTAAAATCACGCAAACCATAAACTCCACGAAGAGCAGATTCTAATCTAGTGTTAATACGCATTTCAGCGGTTCTCAAATCACCAAGCACCGATTCACGAAACTTGGTCGGGTTAGTAATTTTATAAGAGATAAACGCATCAACATTATAAAATTTACCACCAGAAACCTGAACAACAATATCTTCAAGATCATAACGCAACAAACGATTTTCGATTATTTGCACATCTTCAACAATTGCAGTTGGCACTTTGAAATAAATACCTGGTTCAGAGTGAATACGCATAATCTCACCAAAACGAGTAACAATTGCTTGCTCACGCTCATTTACAATGAAAAGCGAAGACATAAGAATATAGAATGCGCCAACTACTACAGCAGCTAAAATAACGAGTTTATTCATCTTAGTTACTCCCTGAATTGTTGCGAAGCTCATTTAGCGGTAAATATGGAACAACTCCAGAATCACTTGTTCCTTCTTCCATAATCACCTTTTTACTTGTTCTAAGCACTTCTTCCATAGTCTCAAGGAATAGGCGTTTGCGAGTAACTTCAGGAGCTTTTGAATATTCTTCATAAATTGAAATGAAGCGAGCAGCTTCACCTTGAGCTTCTTTAACTACACGGTCTTTATAAGCTGCGGCCTCTTCGTTCATTTGCGCAGCTTGCCCACGCGCCTGACCTAAAAGAGTAGCTGCATATTGACGAGCTTCTTCTTGGAAACGATCTTCATCTTGTTCCGCACGTTGCACTTCGTCAAACGCATCAGCCACCTCAACAGGAGGAGCAACATTTTCAACAGAAATGCCAGCAATTAGCACGCCAACTTCATAGTTATCAACAATTTGCTGAGCAATTTCTTTAACTTCTAAAGCAAAACCAGCACGATCATCACGATAAACTTCATCAGCACGTCTACGACCAACAACTTCACGCATCGCACTTTCAGATGCTTTGCGAACCATTTCTTGCGGATCACGAACCTTGAACAAATAATCTGCTGGATCAGAAACACGCCAGATAATTGAAAAAGCAACATCAACGATATTTTGATCCTTAGTAAGCATCAAGCCTTCACCATCAGATACCCGCCCTGATGAAACAGAGGAAACTTTTGTTTGGTTTTCAGTGATTACAACTTTTTCAACTCTCTCAACAGGCCAAAAGATAAAATGCAAACCTGGACGAGATAATTCTTGTTTTGGCTTACCAAATAAAATCTCAACGCCAACTTCTTGCGGCTTAACAGTATAAACAGATTGCACTACCCAAAATACAAGCGCGGCAAGTATAGCGCCAATTATAAGAAATTTACCGCCAGGCAACTCACCACCAAACTGTTCACGCCCACTTTTTAGCAATTCTTCAAGGCTTGGCTGATTGCCTCCCTGACCACCACCAGCTGGTCTTTTTGGCCCCTTTGGACCGCTAGGCCCTTGACCCCATGGGCCGCCAGAGCCGCCCGAATTATTATCCCAAGACATACATGTCCCTTTCAGTTAAAAAAATATGATAATTTCATATAGGCACTATATAGGCAAAGACAGAGACACAATCAATCACTAGCTCAATCTTTTAATCATTTATTCGCCGATAAATATTCACTTTATATTGAGCGCTGTCTTTTTCTGATTTTTTAACCTTTAATTGCTCAAACAATCGAAATTCCTTAGGGTTTATTTCTGGAAACAAACTATCTCCCTTTGGTGAGAGCGCAACATGGCTAATATAAAGCCTATCAGCAAGCTCCATTGCTTGACGATATATTTCTGCCCCACCAATAATCATAATTTCATCAATATTATCAGCTTTGGCAATCTGAGTGGCCTCTTCAATTGCCCCTTTAAGAGAATCAATCACAATAACACCATCTGGCTGATATTTTTTCTGCTTGCTGACAATAATATTAGTGCGCTTAGGCAAAGGCTTGCCAATCGAAACAAAAGTCTTGCGACCCATAATAATAGGCTTGCCAATCGTTACACTCTTAAAAAAAGCAAAATCAGATGGTAAATGCCAAGGAATATCTCCCTTATTACCAATCACACCATTTTCGGCCACTGCCGCAATAATCGATATTTTCAATATTTTACTCTTCATTTCTTACAAGGATAAGGATATTTAGATCATTTTCAGGATAAAAATCCTCAACCCGCATTTCAAAAGTAGTTGGGCCAATTTTCTTAACATTTTCACCGCAAAAACTAACTAAGTTTCTAGTGCTTCCCTTATCTACCACAAGGCGGAAATTATCAATATTTCCATACCAATTTTGCGCGGTTTTTAAAATATAAGAAATATAATTCTCAAAAAACGGCGCCATATATTCTGAAGTATTATTAGCAAAACCTCGCTTCACAGCGCTAATAAATGTCTTATCAACACAATATCTCTTTACATATTCATCATAAGACTCTCCTTTAGAGCCATCAGGGTTTATTAAAAATGTAGCGGTTGTGCCGCCAACGCTAGGAATATATTTATGGCTAACACTTATCTCTGCATTTGCAGGAAATGACATCTCCCACCAATAGGTGGACTTTAATGTCCAGATAGGAACTGGATAATTTTTCACTCCTGAGCCATCATCCCAAACTTCATTTTCAACAAGCCCAAGAAAAACAAGCTTATCTAGAGTTACTTGATTGTCGTTCTGCCTATCCTGTGAACTAGCAGGTAATAGTTCCAATCTTTTCGTCGTTTCTAATGCAAATGGCATTAGTGGAATATTGGCCTCAATGAGTAAATCTGTTTGGTCAATCTCTAGTGCAAACACTCTTTGCTGCAATTTCACTTCAACTGGCTGGCCATTAATTCTTACGCTAAAGCCAAGAAAATTATCTTCATCTGGAAAAGGAATTGCTACCTCCCCATATGGATCACCCGTAATATCTGGCATTGGAAATGCAACTATTGATCTAATATCTTTTTCAGAATTATTGCGAAATATATAATCAACTCTAATTTCCTTTGTAGAAACATATAATTCCTCACTAACCATCTCAACATTAGGAGAATAGACAAAAACCAACCCACCAGTATTCATCTCAGCTAAAGAATCATTGGCTAGAGCAGAAATAATAGAAAATAATAAAACTATTAGGCTTAAAGCGATATTTTTCATTTTAACTCTCCTATAATTTTAAAAAGGAGCTCAAATATTATTAGACGCCAACTTATTTAACGCCTCACCGTCAATACGGCAGACACTCCACTCGTCCTGTAAGACTGCCCCTAGTGATTGATAAAAATCAATTGAGGGTTTATTCCAATCTAAAACCCACCATTCAAACCTAGCCAGTCCTTCTTTTTTACATCGTTTAGCCAAATGAGCCATCAGCGCCTTTCCAGCTCCTAAACCTCGAACCTTTAGGTCAATAAATAAGTCTTCAAGCCAAATCCCATGTCTGCCACGAAAGGTAGAATATGTGTAATAATAAAGCGCAAAACCAACTGGCTTAGCGTCAATCTCAACTATGTCACAAAACACCCGCGGATTATCACAAAACAAGTCACGACCAATATCCTCTTTCCTTGCCTTAACCTCATGTTCCAGCTTTTCATATTTCGCTAACGCAACAACAAAATCCATGATGAGCTCCTCATCACAATATTTTGCAGATCTGATAGAAATACTCATACTGCAATCGGAGCCTTTATTCCTTGATATGGATCATAATCTAAAATCTCAAAACCCTCATATTCATAATCAAATATCGAACTTCGTTGATTCAAGATATTAAGTTTAGGCAAAGCCCTTGGCGCACGAGATAATTGCAACTCAGCCTGCTCAAAATGGTTCAAGTATAAGTGTGCATCTCCCAGCGTATGAATAAAATCTCCAACCTCTAAACCTACCACATCAGCAATCATATGAGTAAGCAAAGCATAAGAGGCAATGTTAAACGGCACACCAAGAAAAATATCTGCCGAGCGCTGGTATAATTGACAACTTAATTTACCATTGGCCACGTAAAACTGAAATAAGCAATGACATGGCGGCAATGCCATATCGTCAACTTGAGCAGGATTCCACGCACTAACAATATGTCGCCGAGAATCTGGGTTATTCTTTATCCCCTCAACCAGATTTTTTATCTGATCGATAGTTCCACCACTACCATCAGGCCAAGAGCGCCATTGCGAGCCATAAACTGGTCCAAGCTCACCATTCTCATCTGCCCACTCGTCCCAAATTTTTACTCCACGCTCCTGCAACCAACGCACATTTGTTTCACCACGTAAAAACCACAAAAGCTCATAAATGATAGATTTAACATGCAAGCGCTTAGTAGTAACTAGCGGAAATCCATCACTTAAATCAAAACGCATTTGATAGCCAAAAACTGAGCGAGTGCCAGTGCCCGTCCGATCGCCCTTATCCGCACCATTTTCTTTTACATGTTTTAATAGGTCTAAATATTGTTTCATGAAGGCAACATTAGATGATTCGATTGCCTCATGTTAGAGAGAAAAAGCGAGGTGACGTTTTCTTTTCAAAAAGCATTCCTATCTCCTCCTGTCTTTGCGAGCATCTTCCCTTCGTAGTTCGACTGCTCACTATGAAGGGAAGATGCTCGCAAAGACACAGGCGAAACACCGCACCCACCATTTGACCTATTTCACAAAACTCTCAAGCACTTTTTTGCGCCCAACTCTATCAAAATCAATTGAGAGC
>JALSJY010000219.1 GCA_026989045.1 Hyphomicrobiales bacterium
CAAAGTCTTAATGCAGATAAAACGCTTATTGCAGATAAAGCACTTGGCGCAATAAGTCAGGCAAATAATTTAGAAATTACCAAAAATATCTTATCACAAAGCCAGCCATTTCAAGCTTCTTTGCAGGCTCTTACCTCTAAAGAGGCTATTTCTAGTCTTTCTCAAATCTCACAAAAAATTGCTAAGTCTGAGCAAAATGGTGCAATAGCTGAATTGTCGCAAAAACTACAGCAATTAACGCAAAAATTAGGTGATATTGCTCAAGTTAACACCAACTTGAAAAATGCTACTTCTAGCGCAATGAATGTCAATTCTGATAGCTCTATAAATAATGAAATGGCTAAATCACTTGTGGCATTGCTTGGTGCAAAGGACTTTGGTGCAAAGGATAGTATAAATAAAGCGGCTCTTGATACAGGTTCACCAAAATCCGACCTATCAGCAATTGCTTATCTAAAGGGGCAGAAAATTGCCCCAACTAGCGCTAATGTTAGCTTGACAAATGGAACCTCTAGTTCACAAAACACCGTAACAAACACTAATATTGCGGCGGCTAATAATAACACTGCATCTTTAGCAATGACTTTAGCTAGCGCAAATGCTACAAATTCAAGTGCAAATAATATTAATAATTTGGTGCAAACTGATCCAATTTTTATGTCTCTTGCTTCAAATCAAACTGGCGTTAATTCAAATATTGCTGCAAGCTTCAAACCAGCAACAGCTCATTATCAAGGGCCACAGCAAAATCTAAATCTGCCTCATATTGCCTTTGAATTTGCAAAAAATGTGCAAAATGGCCTGTCTCGTTTTCAGATACGTCTTGATCCACCAGAAATGGGGCGGATTGATGTTAAAATGGAAGTAGATAAAACTGGTGCGTTAAACGCCCGCCTAACTGTTGAGCGTGCTGATACGCTTGATCTTTTGCAACGTGATGCGCGTGCGCTTGAGCGGGCTTTGGCGCAAGCTGGGCTTGATAGCAATAAAACCAATCTTGAATTTTCGCTCAAAGACAATCCCTTTGCTCAAAAAGATAATTTCTTTGGGCAAGGTAATGAGTCTAGTGAAGCCCATGAGGCAAATCTAGCGCAAGAAAATGAGCAAACTTCATCAGAAATTATCTCGCAAATGCCCAGCACAATTATTTATCATAGGTTAGCCTCTGCGGGCGGCTTAAATATTACAGCTTAAAGGAAATTAAAATGTCTATTGAATCTATTGGGAGTTTAAATAATACATCAACTTCATCTTTAGATAGCTCGAGAAAGTCTATTGCTAATGACTTTGACAGTTTTCTTTCTTTGCTAACAGTACAGCTAAAAAATCAAGATCCGCTTGAACCTCTTGATACAAATGAGTTTACCCAACAATTGGTGGAGTTTACTGCTGTTGAACAACAATTAAAAACCAATGAGTTTTTAGAGGCGTTGGTAATTAGCTCTCAAAACGGATCTGGCAATACTTATGCGGCTAATGATCAGGCAATTGGCATGATTGGAAAAGAAATTGTAGCACAAAGTTCGGTGTCCAAGCTTGAGAATGGACAGGCAAGCTGGACATTTACTTTAGGAGATGATGCCCCATTATCAAAAGTTGAAATACGCAATGAGGCAGGTTCAATTGTGTTTACAAAGCAACTGTCATTATCAGAGGGGCAAGCAAGTTTTGAATGGGATGGAAAAGATGCAAGCGGATCGGATTATCCAAGTGGTAATTATTCAATAACCATTGAAGCACGAGATACGAATGAAAATTTAATACCAGCTCTTACTCAGGTTAAAGGAAGAGTGGATAGTGTTGATTTAAGTGGTGATTTACCTGTGCTAATATCGAACGGTTCACGTATAAATCTTGATTCTGTTCTATCAGTAACTGCTTTTGAAGACCAGTTTGGAGCATAAGTTTTCTTATATTTCAAATGGTTATGAAAACAAATAAAACTCTTAACATCTTGTAACTACTCTCTTAGCTATTTTTTAAGTCATAGTGTGTATGGTTTAATTCTAGTTTAGGTCAAGTAAATGTAAGAGAGTAAAATGACCGTACAAATGCGTCCAAGAGTAAAATATGTAATTGGTCCCGATGGTTCACCATTAACCGTTGCCGACCTTCCCCCCACAACAACCAAGCGTTGGGTTATTCGGCGAAAGGCAGAAGTAGTAGCTGCTGTTCGCGGTGGCCTGCTTAGCCTTGAAGAGGCTTGCGAGCGTTATGCACTTAGTGTTGATGAGTTTTTGAATTGGCAGGCCTCGATTGATAGTCATGGCTTGGCAGGTCTAAGAACTACATGGATTCAACATTACCGCTAATACGGTTTTTGATCCAGCATTAGTGCTAATCTATAAAAATTTTCAATATCACACCCGCTATTAAGTATTAAAATTCTTAATAGTGGGTTTTGGTGTTTTATTTTGTTTAAAAAAGCAAATTAAAAGAATTTTAGTAAGAAAAACACAATTATTAACAGCCCATCGGCAATAATTGCCTTAAAATCACTAAATGAATCGTATAGTTAATAACTTGTTTACCATCTACTAGGTAAATTTTGCCCAGTGAGGGTAAGATTCGATGCCCTAAATATTAATATTTGAAAGTGGGCATAAAAATAGTGGGAAATGTTTCAACATTATTTAATCGTTTAGGCTTAGCGCGGATTGCTGCAATGGTGGTTGTTGCAATTATGTTGCTTGGCTTTTTTGCTTTCATCATGTTTAGATTTTCTTCTCCACAAATGGCTCCGCTCTATTCAGACCTTAGTTTTGACGATAGCGCGGCAATTGTTGCTGAGTTGCAAACTCTTAATATTGACTATGAGTTACGTGGTGAGGGCAGTAGTATTTTGGTTGCGCGTGATCAAATTACACAAACCCGCATGAAATTAGCCGGAAGCGGGTTGCCATCACGCGGGCAAGTTGGATATGAGATTTTTGATCAACAAAGCACACTTGGAGCAACCTCTTTTGTGCAGAATATCAATCAGGTAAGGGCGCTTGAGGGTGAGCTTGCCCGCACAATTTCTTCGCTTGGCAGAATTAAAACAGCTCGTGTGCATCTAGTTTTACCTGAGAGAGAGTTATTTCGTCGTGAAAGAAAAGACCCAACAGCCTCTATTGTTGTAAATGTGCGTGGAGAATTATCAACTTCAGAAATAAGAGCTGTTCAGCACCTTGTTTCTTCAGCCATTGAGGGCTTAACTCCATCAAGAGTATCAATTGTAGATGATACAGGTCGTCTTTTAGCCTCTGGCGCGGGTGAAAATGATGAAGCCAGTGCAGTAGCAGGAATTATGCAAGAGCGCACTACCAGCATTGAAAACCGTATGCGCACTAGGATTGAAAACATGCTATCTGATGTGCTTGGAGCAGGTAGAGTGCGGGTGCAAGTTAGCGCCGAAGTTGATCTTAATCGCTCAACTAAAACCTCTGAAACTTTTGATCCAGAAAGCCAAGTTGTTCGCTCAAGTCAAATTCGTGAGTTAGCAAATGAAGCAAAAGGGCCAGGCATGCAGGGGGCTGTAACCATTGCTAATGAATTACCCGGGGGCGCTGGAGCAGGAGAGGCAAATAGTGGGACATCAGAAAATTCAAAAACCACAGAAGAAGTTACAAATTTTGAAATTTCTAAAGTTACTCAAACTGAAATAAAAGAAGCAGGCTCGCTTAAGCGCCTCTCTGTTGCGGTGGTTGTTGATGGTCGTTATATTACAGATGCAAATGGTGCTGCTACTTATGAGCCGCGCAGTGAGCAAGAGATTGAGCAAATTACCTCCCTAATAAAATCAAGTGTTGGTTTTGATGTAGACAGGGGTGACCAAGTTGAAGTTGTGAACATGCAATTTGCTGAACGCCCTGAACTTGCACAATTAGGCACAGCCGCCCCAGGAATGTTTGACTTTACTCGTGATGATTTAATGTCAGCGGCTGAAATGATTGTCACTCTGCTTATTTCAATTGCACTATTATTCTTTGTTTTGCGCCCATTAGTAAAAAGAGTGTTAGAGCCTGAAACTGCACCACTAGCACTTCCAACAGGTGCTGAGGTTAAATATAATGCTCAAGGTGAAGCAATTATGCCTGCTATATCCGCTGGATCTAGCGCAGAGGAGGGGGCTGCGCAATCAGCACAATCTACGGCGTGGGTTGGTCAAGCTAAGAAGATGGGTGAAGAGCAGTCAAGAACTCTTACTGATGTTGGTGAAGTGATAAATGAAAACCCTAAGCAAGCTTCTTTAATTGTTCGCAATTGGTTAGGGGAGGCTGCTTAATCGCGGTTTAGCTCTATGGCACAAGAATTAGCAACAAATACAAATAACCCAGCAGGTAAGGGGCTTGTGATTGGCGATGATGCAACTCAACGAGTATTAAGTGGTGATGAAAAAGCGGCCGT
Organism: Hyphomicrobiales bacterium; assembly: GCA_026989045.1. GTDB lineage: Bacteria > Pseudomonadota > Alphaproteobacteria > Rhizobiales > Devosiaceae > S141-66. The sequence continues at coordinate 4,390 of JALSJY010000219.1, forward strand.
GCTTTTGCTCTCATTAGGTCCTGATAATGGCAAACCGATTTGGCAAGAGCTTGATGAAATGGAAATTCGCCAACTTTCGCGGGCAATGGTGCGACTTGGCTCAATCACTCAGCAAATGCTTGATGATTTATTGGTAGAATTTGTAACAAAAGTTTCTTCAACCGGCTCAATTTCTGGCAATCCAGAAAGCACAGAGCAATTATTATTGTCATTTTTACCATCTGAGAGGGTTGATACAATAATGGAAGAAATTCGTGGCCCTGCAGGGCGCAATATTTGGGAAAAACTCTCAAATGTGCAAGAGGATATTTTAGCAAATTATCTTAAAAATGAATACCCACAAACAATTGCCGTGGTTCTTTCAAAAATATCAACCGATCATGCCAGTAATGTGCTGGGCATATTACCAGAAGAATTAGCGCTTGATGTTGTTCAGCGCATGCTTGCTCTTGATCCTGTTCAAAAAGAAATTTTAGAAAAAATTGAAGCAACTTTACGCTCAGAGTTTATGTCTACTCTTTCTCACACCCAGCGACGTGATAGCCATGAGCAAATGGCAGAAATTTTTAATTCCTTCGATCGCCAGACCGAAGCACGCTTTATGACTTCGCTTGAAGATAATCATCGTGAAAGTGCCGAGAAAATAAAAGAGCTAATGTTCACCTTTGAAGACCTTACGCGCCTTGATGGCACTGCCATTCAAACCTTGTTGCAAGCCATTGATAAAAAAGAAATTGCATTAGCTCTTAAAGGCTCCAACGATAGCGTTAAGGAGTTTTTCTTATCGAATATGTCTGCTCGTGCTGCCAAACTAATGCTGGACGATATGGAAGCTATGGGGCCTGTTCGCTTAAAAGATGTAGATGAAATGCAGGCTAAGATTGTATCAACTGCAAAAGACCTTTCAGCTAGAGGTGAAATTGTTATCGCCAAGGCTAATGGCTCAGAGGAGATGATTTCTTAATATTATGAATGTTTCACCAGTAAAATATATCTTTGATCTTGATATGGGGCATGAGCCTAAAAATAGCGTCCCTAAAAAAGCTACCGAGCAAGAAATACTGATAAAGCAGGCTCGCAATGAGGGCTACCAAGCTGGTTTGCGTGATGGAAAAAGAGATGAAACAGCGCGAATTTTACAAGCCCAGCTAAATGCTATAAATAATATATCAAGCCAATGTATAAATATACTTGGTGATCGCGATAAAGTCGAAAAGCAGGCTTTTTATCAGGCAATCACACTCGGCACAAATGTAGGACGAAAACTCGCCTCTCATTTGGTTTCTTCTTATCCAGATGCTGAAATCAATGCTCTGATAAAAGAATGTTTAATATCTTTACAAGACGTGCCGCATCTAGTTATTCGCTGTCACCCTGATATTGCTGATGCTTGCCAAGAAAACACAGAGCAGAATATGAAAACTTCTGGTTTTTCTGGTCGCCTTGTTGTCATGGGAGACCCTGAAATTGAGCTTGGTGATGGGAGAATTGAATGGGTCAAGGGAGGATTAGTGCGCGAAACTAAGAATATTGATAAGCAGATTGATAACTCAATTAAGAATTTCCTGAGCGCACATAATATTTCGACTAAAGAAGAAAATGAAGAGACAGCTGAAGTGGAGCAGAATATACTTGCTGATGAGGATATGCCTGCCAATGATAAGCCTGTGGAAGGATAAAGAATGAGCAATGATCAAGATGATTTACCAGATATTGAATTTGATCCAGGAGAGCAAAATTCTTTGGGACAGAACTCTTCTTCAAGTGAAGAAGCAAATTTAACTAGCCCTGAACTTGAAGAGATGACCGCCGGTAATAATAGCGAAGACAACCCTGTAGTTGAAAAAACAGCAGAGGATCTTGAAGCTGTATTTGATGTGCCAGTTAGAGTGTCAGTTGTTTTAGGCCGTTCAAAAATGCCAGTTTCAAGTCTTTTGAATATGGATATTGGCACAGTTATCGAGTTGGATCGTCAAGTAGGTGAAGCCATTGATATTTACGTTAATGATAGGCTTGTTGCGCGTGGAGAAATTGTTTTGGTCGAAGAAAAACTCGGCGTAACCATGACAGAAATTATCAAGGCGACTTAAGTTTAGCGCTTTAAAAAGGGCAGAAGAGGAAAAATTATGCGATTACTAATTATTGGAGCGCTAGAGGGACAATTAACACAAGCCACAAAACTTGCAATGGACGGCGGGGCAAGTGTTGCGCACGCGCAAAGCATTGAAATTGCATTGGCCTCACTTCGTGCAGGTAGAGGGGCAGACCTTTTATTAGTTGATGTGATGAGCGACATTCCTCAACTGCTTAGCGCTTTAGAGGCTGAGCGTATTCACATTCCGCTTGTTGCTTGTGGCACAGAAACAAATGCCGCCGCGGCAGTAAACGCCATTCGCGCTGGTGCAAAAGAATATATTCCACTGCCACCCGATGCAGAGTTGATTGCTGCTGTTATTGCCGCTGTTGCAAGAGAAAGCACAGACTTACTTTATCGCGACCCCGCAATGGCAAAAGTTGTTGCTTTGGCTGAGCAAATCGCTCCATCAAATGCCAGTATTTTAATTACTGGTGAAAGCGGCACAGGCAAAGAGGTTATGGCAAAATTTGTTCATTCACACTCTAAACGTGCCGCAAAACCATTCATTTCAATAAATTGTGCCGCTATTCCTGAGGCATTGCTTGAATCTGAATTATTTGGCCATGAGAAAGGTGCTTTTACAGGTGCTGTAGCCAAGCGGATTGGTAAATTTGAAGAAGCAAGTGGCGGCACATTATTGCTTGATGAAATTTCTGAAATGGACGCTCGTTTGCAAGCTAAATTATTAAGAGCAATTCAAGAGCGGGTGATTGATAGAGTTGGTGGAAATAAACCGATTACTGTTGATATTCGTATCATTGCAACCTCAAATCGCAACCTTGAAGAGGCAGTAAAAGAAGGGGTTTTTCGCGAAGATTTATTATTCCGCCTAAATGTTGTGAATTTAAAACTCCCTCCTTTAAGAGAGCGCATTGGTGATATTTTAGTGTTGAGTGAGTTTTTTATCAAAAAATACTCCGCCGCCAATGGTCTGCCTAATCGCATTCTTAGTGCTAGCGCAAAAAATGATTTAGAAAATGCGCCATGGCCTGGAAATGTGCGAGAATTAGAAAATACTCTTCATAGAGCTGTGCTTTTATCACAAAGTGATGAAATTGATTCAGATGCAATTCGTATGCCTGACGGAACAGAATTAGCTCAAGCCGCGCATGAAAACTCATTAGCGGGCATTGCCGCTCAAACAGCTGAAAATGTTGCTAGAGCTATGGTAGGGCGCACGGTTGCTGATGTTGAATGCGAGCTTATTTTGGACACTTTGGGTCATTGCCTTGGTAATAGAACTCATGCGGCAAATATTTTAGGAATCTCTATTCGCACATTAAGGAATAAGTTAAATCAATATTCTGATAATGGAATAAATATTCCAAGTCCGGGCGAAAGTCGCTCTAATGTAGCTTAATTGGTGATAGTAATAAATGAGCGACACCACAAATACAGCCAATACGACAGATAAGAATAAGCCATCGGCTTTTTCATTCGCCTCTGTTTTTAATGTTTTAAAACAAACAGATATTATGTTGGCTGTTGGCGTAATGGCTATTATTATTGTGCTTATTTTGCCAATGCCTGCATTTATGCTTGATATACTTTTGGCAGTTTCAATAATATTTTCAGTATTAATTTTAATGACAGCTTTATTTATTCATAAAGCGTTGGAATTTTCAGCTTTCCCTACTATTTTGTTAATTGCTACTATGTTGCGACTTGCATTAAATCTTGCCTCAACTCGTCTAATTTTAGCAAATGGTCATGAGGGAACAAATGCTGCTGGCAATGTAATTGAAGCTTTTGGCAATTTTGTTATGCGTGGTAATTTTGTTATCGGCATGATTGTTTTTGGTATTTTGGTTCTCGTTAATTTTATTGTTATTACAAAGGGCTCTGGCCGTATTGCCGAGGTTGCGGCTCGTTTTACCCTTGATGCTATGCCAGGTAAGCAAATGGCAATTGATGCTGATCTTTCAGCTGGGTTGATAACAGAAGATGAGGCGCGTGCTAGGCGCAAAGAGTTAGAAGACGAAAGCGCGTTTTTTGGCGCAATGGACGGTGCTTCAAAATTTGTGCGTGGTGATGCAATTGCGGGTATTCTCATCACTTTTATAAATATCTTAGGCGGAATAATTATTGGTGTTGCTCAGCAAGAAATGAGCTTTGGCGAGGCAGCAAATAATTATACTCTTCTTACAGTTGGCGATGGTTTGGTTTCGCAAATTCCAGCCCTTATTGTTTCTGTTGCCGCAGGCCTTTTGGTTTCAAAAGCTGGTGTAAGGGGCAGTGCAGATAAAGCATTAGCTGAGCAGTTTACTGGCTATCCAAAAGCACTAGGCATGTCATCTGCTGTTATGGTTTTGCTGGCATTTTTACCTGGTATGCCAATGCTTCCATTTTTAGCATTGGCAACAGGGGCTGGTTTTATTGCATTTAAGTCAAACAAGAAAAATACCGCTAAAAAAGAAGAAAAAGAACTTGAGATTATCAAAAAAGAAGTAAAGGAAAACGAACCACCTGCCGAGCAACCAATTTCAGATAGTTTAAAAATTGATGAGTTAAAACTTGAGTTGGGATATGGCCTATTAGATCTGGCTCGTGATGAAAATGGTGCAAGTGACAGATTGACCGATCAAATAAAAGCGCTTCGCCGTCAGTTGGCTATTGAACTTGGTTTTGTAATGCCAGCTGTGCGTATTTTAGACAATATGCAACTTGAGGCCAATGATTATAAGGTCAAAATAAAAGAAGTTGAAGCAGGTAGCGGTGTTGTTTATTCTAATTTATTGATGGTTATGGACCCGATGGGCAATCCAATAAACCTTCCCGGCAATCAGACAACTGAGCCGACTTTTGGCCTGCCTGCAACTTGGATAGAACCTGCAATTCGCGATGAGGCTGAATTAAAAGGATATTCAATCATTGATCCATCTACGGTTATTTCTACCCATTTAACTGAGGTGATAAAGTCTAATGTTGCTGACTTATTAAGCTATGCAAATGTGCAGTCATTGCTTAAAAATTTAGATGATGATCAACAAAAATTGGTTGAAGATTTAGTCCCCTCGCAAGTTTCCGTTTCAACTATTCAGCGGATATTGCAAATCCTATTAGCAGAGCGTATTTCTATTCGTGATTTGCCAACAATTTTAGAGGGCATAGCAGAGATTGCCAGCCCAGGGGCAACACCGCAATTTATTGCTGAGCATGTTCGCTCGCGCTTAGCGCGGCAATTATGCGCCGCTAATATGAATGCAAATAATAGCCTGCCACTGCTTACTTTGTCACCACAATGGGAGCGTGATTTTGCAGAAGCCATGGTAGGTGAGGGCAATAATCGCCACTTGGCAATGGCGCCGTCACGCTTGCAAGATTTTATTGTAGCAATTCAGGGCGCATTTGAAAATGCCGCAAAAATGGGCGAATTGCCAGTGCTAATAACATCGCCAAATATCCGCCCACACGTAAGAGCAATAATAGAACGCTTCAGACCACAAACAACAGTAATGAGCCAAAACGAAGTCCACCCACGCATTAAGTTGCAAACTGTTGGGAGTGTTTAGGATAGTTGGGGAGAGCATTTTTTAAGTGCTATTCTGATTTCACGACTTACTCAATGTCACTCTGAGCAAAGCGAAGAGTCTTAAAGATATTTCGCTTTGCTCAATATGACAAATTTTG
>JALSJY010000220.1 GCA_026989045.1 Hyphomicrobiales bacterium
GGCCTCACTTTACGATGAGGAAATTGATAGGATTTCTGCCTTTGAAAAACTAAAACAGCGAGCACAAAAACGCTTAGAAGAGGAAGAGCGTCAGCGCGAGCGCGAAGATTTTGAACGCCAAGAAAAAGGTCGCATGCGCCGATCACGCACTGGCTATGAAGATGATTATCGTGATGATAGACCAACAAAAAAAAGCCGCTCACGCTCAAGATCACGCAGGCAAACTGCCAGCGAAGCAGCAATAAAAACACTAGCGCGCACAGTTGCACGAAATTTAGGCAACAGATTAGTGCGCGGTATTCTTGGTAGTTTAAAACGCGGATTATAAGGAAAAGCTTATGTCAATAAAACCAACTATAGCCATATTTGCTTCTGACAAAGGCCCAGGCGATAGTGAGCGCAGCGCCATTATGTCGCATGCAGGTAGTTTTTTAGCCGCCAAAGGGGTGAACTTTATCTGTTTAGCGCAAAATGGAACTCTTTGCACTCCTTTAATCACCAGCGTTAGATCCGCTGGCGCAAAGATAAAAATAATTGCAGATGATGAGTTTATCTTACCTAAAAAACTGAACGATATTGAACTTGAAAGATATGGCGATGAGCAAAACCGCTATTTAAGAATTGGTGAATTAAGCAATGCTTTTATTGGCCTACCAGGCTCGTTACTTTCAATAAAATCTTTGTTTGAGGCTTGGATTGCAACAAATAGAAACCTGCCTGTTTTACTTTTAAATAAAAACAAAAACTTTGAATTTATGCGCGGTTTCACAATGGATATTATCTCACACAAAGTAAAAAATCCTGAAAAATATATTTCACATGCTGATAATATTGAGGACTTATATAACCGACTGCAAAAGCTAATTTAATTTAGCTGACTTGGCGGGGTTGCAATATTTCTTTTACCAAAAAGAGGAATTACATTGTTTGATTTTTCTATAGAGTTGAAATCACTTGAAATACGCTTTGCAATTGGTAACTTATCACTTAAGCGACGGCTTTTGCTAAATTGAGAGCTAGCCAAGCTATGTTGCTTTAATGCCTGCCCAAGCCGAACCAAAACTCTAGTTTCCAAATAAATTGGAGACATAGGTTTTACAATTATTTCATCAATTGAAATAGTTTTACAAATAGTACGAATTCCTTTGGGAATGGTTTTACTAAGTGCAATTATTTGAAATTTTGAATTAGAAACATCATGAGTTTTACGCAAAAGCGAAATAGAAGAAATTAAATTTTCATCAATCTGCTCACAATCATAAATAAGCAAATCAATCACAGCAATATTTATATATTGAATAAGCGATTTTTCATCATTAAACTGACGAACACGCAATTCTTTATTCTGCGCTAAAACCATATGTAAAATAGATGACAGAGCTGAGTTTTGTGAAAAAACAACAACTGTTTTAACTGATTCGAACTTGAACTGTTTACTCATTCTTTAGCAACTCAAACAAATTGTTGCGTTTTTTCACCGATTATCCGATGTCCACTTTGACAAAAACACTTATGGTTAACCAAAGGTTAACATAAGTTAAAGTGCATGAAAAGAGTATTTTAGTTTTTGATTGCAAGATTTATGAATAATTTTAACTAAATAAATCAGAGGCTGAAATAATTTCGCCAACTGATATATTACGCCAATTCTTAAGTTGTTTTGAACAATATTGCCGCAAAATTTTTTCTTCTTGTTCATTAGTATTTGCAAAATTAAGTAAAATATTAGCAACAACCACTTCACTAACCTGCAAATTACCATCATCAATTTTTAACGCAAAGCCAATATTTTTCTCTTTATTATTCGAGTGTAAAACACCGCAATAAACCCCCTCCGCTCCATTTTTAATCATTAAACGACCATTAAAAGCCGCAATAAGATCGCTATCAAGATAACTCTCACCCCGAATCAATATGGGATATTCAGCCCCAGCTGAAAAAATCTGCTTTGCAGCATTAGCCAATTCAACTGATAGCCCACTACCTGATGACATACGAGCAAAACCAAGTGCAAAACTCTCTAAAGGCGCGGCAAATGTCGGCACAGAGCAACCATCAACCGCACATCTATCCCCTTTTAAATCCTGCCCAATCACCTGCTCAATACAATATTGCACCAATTGTTGCACTTCATGCGATGGCTCAGAATAACCCTTAGTTGCCACCCCAAGCGCCCTAGCAACCGCCAACATGCCCGCATGCTTACCAGAGCAGGCATTATAAATAGCGCTCAAAGGCTCACCAGTTGCAAAAAAAACCTTCCTAGCCCCCTTGCCAAGAGGAACATGCACCCCACACTCAAGATCATCAACAGAGCAACCAATTTTTTTTAAAAACCTCTGCACACCCTCGATATGTATCACATCACCATTATGAGAAGCACAACTAAGCGCAATATCCTTCTTATCTAATGAAAATTTCTCAACCGCCCCAGAAGCAAACAAAGCCATAGCCTGCATTGATTTAATTGCAGAGTGAGGGAAAATAGGCGTTTTAATATCACCAGCAGATTTTGTTATTTTACCACCAGCATCAATAAGGCAAAAAGCCCCACGGTGAATATTTTCAACCCAAGCAGAATTCCCATCAATAAAACGCATATTCTTTGCTAAAATAGGATTCGCTATCATAAATCACCTTTTCTTATTACCCTGCCCAATAAATGGACAAGCTAATATGATTATAAAAGAGATTGGCTGGGGCGGCAGGATTCGAACCTGCGAATGCTGATACCAAAAACCAGTGCCTTACCACTTGGCGACGCCCCAAAGCGCGTTGCTAGCTACACTGTTTATCACTCATAATCAACCGTGCAAATAGCTTTAAAATACAATTCTTGCTTTTCTTAAACAAAAACAACAAAAAAATGAAATTATCTGCAACTTATTGCACAGATTAAAGACTTCGGCATTTAAATTTTAAATAGATAAGGGGCAAATTATCAACCCCAGCCTAATAATTAAAGACCAATCTAATTCATATCCATCAATTTACGAATTTTAGCAATAGCGCTAGGTCGTGCCTCACCAAAGGCAATCGTATCAATAACGCTACCGCTATCATCAACAATAAACACATTTGCTGTGTGATCTACCAAATATTCATCACCAGAAGTATCACCAACCGTTTGCGAAAAAACACCAAATGCGCGCTTAATATCTGTTATCTGCTCCTCAGTCCCCGTTAAACCAATGATAGGAGTGCCAAATCCAGCAATATAATTTCCTAACATCTCAAGCGTGTCGCGCTTAGGGTCAACTGAAACAAAAATAATTCGCAAGTCTTCTGGCTTAATTTCCAACTCCTCACGCCAACTTGTGCTTTCAGAAAGTGTAGTGGGGCAGATTTCAGGACAAAATGTATAACCAAAAAAAATCAAACTTTTTGTGTCAACCAAATCATCTTGCGTAAAAACACCCCCCTCAGTCGAGTTTAAAGAAAACTCACCGCCAAACACCGCCAATGGCTTTTCTGGAGGACGCACAATATAAATCAAGGTCGCAAATAAACCTATTAATAAAACCGACCCCCAAAGAATCATTCTAAGTGGAGAAAGTCCATTTTTCTGTTTGCTCATAATCTAATCCTACCAATCTAACTCTCTAAATTACTTGTGCCAGTTGGCACTCCATCGCGCGAAAGCGTGATTTTTTCAATTTTCGCCTCTGCCGATTTTAACAATGTCTCACAATGATTCTTCAAAGCCTCACCACGTTCATAAATTGCAATTGATTCTTGCAATGGAGCTTGGCCGCTTTCAAGTTTATTCACAATCGTTTCCAACTCCGCCAAAGCAGTTTCAAAACTCATGTCCTTTATATCTTCATTTGAATATTCTGACATTATCTAATCCTAATTTAACCAAGACTACCATTTTTTAACATTGCAACATGAGCGTTCACCCCATCTGCTAAGCCAGTTAAATCATAACCACCCTCTAACAAAGAAACAATCTTATTGTTACAATATTTATCAGCAATATCCATTAACTTTCCTGTGAGCCAAGCAAAGTCATCTGCCTGCCAATTTAACTGGGCTAACGGGTCTCGCCAATGTGCATCAAAACCCGCTGAAATTAAAATTATATCAGGTGCAAAATTTTCAAGCGCCGGTAAAATCCGCTCATTATATGCTTGGCGCATAATTTCACCATCGCTATTGGCACTTAGAGGACAGTTAAAAATATTCCCCTCCCCCGCTTCTTTCAGCGTCCCAGTGCCAGGAAAAATTTCTTCTTGATGGGAAGAGCCATAAAAAACCGACTTATCAGAATAAAAGATATCCTGTGTGCCATTTCCGTGATGAACATCAAAATCAATAATCGCCACCCGCTCAACACCGTATTTTTGTTGTGCATATCTAGCAACAATCGCAATATTATTCACCAAGCAAAAACCCATAGAACGCTCAATTTCTGCATGGTGACCAGGTGGGCGAACAGCACAAAATCCATTATCCACCTCTCCACTCATAACTAGCTCAAGCGCCTGCAAACCAGCGCCAATCGCACTAGCTGCAGCTTCAAGCGAATTGGCGCAAATATAAGTATCGCCATCAATATAGCTAATCCCCTCAGCTGGCCTAATCTCGTGTAATTTTTTTAACACAGCATTGGTGTGAACCAATTCAGCAATTTGCAAATCTTCTTGCTTAGCCTCAACCCTTATCAAGTCATGAAATAAACTGCCCCCAAGCACTTTTTCAATCGCCTCTAATCGAGCGGGTCTTTCTGGATGATCTTTTGGTGCTATATGTTTTTTCCCTTGTGGGTGAGAAACAAAAACCGTCGTCATTTATAAACCTATCTTTATTTGCAAACTTATTTTACTAGCTTTTTTAAACTTTTCTTGACGAAAGCAAAAGCAATTGCCAAATAAGCTTATCATGGATAAGCAAACTCTTCACCCACAAAACATCAATCAAGCCGCTTTAATTATAGAAGCAGGTATGCTTTGCGCCTTTCCTACCGAAACAGTTTATGGCCTTGGCGCTGATGCAACAAATGATGATGCAGTGCTTAGCATTTATCAAACCAAAAGTCGCCCAAGCTTTAACCCACTAATCGTACATTGCTTAGATATTAAAATGGCAAAAACATTAGTTGAATTTTCCCCACTTGCAAAAACACTAGCACAATTTTGGCCAGGCCCATTAACTCTTGTTTTGCCAATGAAAAAAAACACCCAAATATCAGACATCGTCAGCGCTGGCCTTGATACACTCGCCGTGCGCATTCCTGCTAACCAAACAGCCCATGAATTGCTAAAAGCCGTTGGCAAACCACTCGCCGCCCCTTCCGCCAACCCATCAGGTCAGCTTTCGCCAACAAATGCCCAAATGGTAAAAGATAGCTTTAACAATAGAGTGCCAGTATTAGATGGCGGTTCATGCTCTGATGGTCTAGAATCAACCATTCTAGCAATAAATAACAATGAAATTATTCAATTAAGAGCAGGCGCACTTGCACGAGAAATAATAGAAAAAACAATTGGCAAAAAAATAGCCCTTGCAAATGAAAAAAGCGAAATTTCTGCCCCAGGCATGCTAAAAAGCCATTACGCCCCAAAAGCAAATCTGCGCCTTAATGTAATTAAACCAAAGCCAGATGAAGCCTATTTAGCATTTGGTCAAACTCCCGATGCTCTAACGCCTGATTTTTCTGGAAAAATAAAAAACCTCTCACCCAAAGGAGATTTAAAACAAGCAGCAAAAAACCTATTTTCCTACCTAAATCAACTTGATGATGGTGAAGTAAAAACTATATCCGTTGCCCCAATTCCAAACACAGGCCTAGGTGAGGCAATAAATGACCGCCTAAAAAGAGCCAGCGCCCCACGGTAATTTATCTTTCATTTCCAACTCAGACCCACCTTAAACCAGCTAATCACGAACCTTATAAGGCTTTTGATCTCGCCAAAACCTCATTAGGCTTTCAAGATCAGGATCACCTTCCTTAGGAAGCACAATTCTAAGATTAACAAGAATATCACCCTTGGCAAACAGCCCCTTGCCCTTAAGACGCAATGATTTAAGCGTATCAATGCCAGCAGGTAAATTTAACTCAACATCAGCACCAAGTGTAGGCACACGGACTTTAGCGCCAAGCACCGCTTCATAAAGCGTAATTGGTACATCAACTCGCAAATCTTTACCATCAACACGAAACTTCTTATGCTTCTTATATTTAACTGTAACAATAGCATCACCAGAACCATAAACAGATTGCTCACCCTCACCTTTAAGGCGAATTTGCTGTCCATCTTTAACATGTTTAGGCAATTTAACCGCAAGGCTTTTTCCACTAGGTAATAACACCTTAACGCTAGCTCCAGCATTCACATCTTCAAGTGAAACCTGCGCCGTAGCTACATAGTCTTTAGGTTTAACTCCAGCACCTGAAGCACTAGCAAACGGATTTTGCCCCTGTGCGCTAGCTTGGCCGCCAAATGGTGAGCCTGCATATTGTCTGGCGCCACCAGCTCCGCCCATGCCGCCCATGCCACTCATAAATTCCTTCAAAATATCTTCAGTATTAAATCCACCAGCTTGCGCATTCCCCTGTGGACGCGCTCCGCCTCGCCTTGCTTGATTAAAATCAAACCCTGCAAATTTAGGATTGCCCTCAGCATCAATTTCACCACGATCAAACTGAGCTCTTTTTTCTTTATTTGACAAAATATCATAAGCCGCCGTCACTTCGTTAAACTTGGCTTTGGCTTTTTTATCATCTTTAGTTTTATCTGGGTGATAGACTTTAGCTAATTTACGAAAAGCAGATTTTATCTCTTTATCACTAGCAGATTTAGCAACACCCAATATTGAATAAGGATCACGCATTTTTATTCTTTCTATAAAACAAGAGTTGCCTCTTTTAATATCTATTGGCATATATGGAGATGGTTAGCCAATTTGTCCAGTATTGGCTAAAAAAATGAAGGTTTTAAATAATGAACTCACCAGACCTAACCTCAAAACTTTTCAATGATGAAAATAGCAATGAGGTAAATCCGTTTAAACTATTTGCAGAATGGTATGAAATAGCTAAACAATCCGAGCCCAATTATGCAAATGCCCTGTCCTTTGCAACTGTTGATGAAAATGGCATGCCTGACGTTAGAATTTTACTAATGAATGGCTTTGATGAGCGTGGCTTTGTTGTCTATATGAATTTGCAAAGCGCTAAAGGTGAGCAGTTAAAAGCAAGTCCAAAAGCTGCAGCAGTTTTTTATTGGAAAACCCTAAAACAACAAATAAGAATAAGGGGTCTTATAGAGCAAGTTTCAGATGAGGAAGCAGACACTTATTTTGCTACCCGCCCTTATGGCTCACAAATTGGTGCTCATGCCTCAGAACAATCTCGCCCACTTAAAAGTCGAGAATTATTACTAAAGCGAACCAAACAATTTGAAAAACAATTCCCAAATAAGGTGCCTCGCCCAGCACATTGGTCTGGTTATAGAATATTACCTCTTGAAATAGAATTTTGGAAAGATGGGCAATATCGATTGCATGATAGAATAGTGTTTAAAAGAAAAACACTAGATGCTCCATGGATTACAACCCGTTTAAACCCTTAAAGGCAAAATTAAATTAAATGCGCATAGTCATCAGAACATCAAAATTAGCATCATGGTCACGGCGTTTAGGCTCAATCGCCCTGCCTATTTTTGTGCTTTCTATCATCATGCACCGTTCTCAATCTATCACTAGCGAAACATTCCATTTACTTATTTCTATCGCATTTATTATTGCTTTTTTTGCACTTATCACCTCCCTTATTGCCCTAGTGCAGCTATGGTTTAGTGGTGACAAAGGTTGGGCTCGCGCCTTTTCTGGCCTAGCATTAGCTATTATTTGCCTTTCCCCACTTGCCTATGCATCAACTCAAGCACAAAAATACCCTGATGTTTCAGATGTCAGCACAAATCCAGAATTAAATCTCACTCTTATTCAAAATACCTCTAATAAACAAAAAGCAAAAACCACTTTAGATCAAAGAGAGTTACTAACTTATTTCCCCAATATAGTTGCAAGAAATTATCAAATCTCAGGTGAGGAGTTATATAATCTCGCCCTAGAGCAAATTTCTCAATCAAAATGGCAAATTATAAACTCTCAAACATTAAGCGACAATAATGAAACCGCACAGATAAACGCTATTGATACAACCCTTTTTGGCTGGCGTGATGAAATAGCTATTTTAATAATAGAGAATGAATTCGGTTCATCAATCGCAATGCGCTCTGCATCTAAACTTGCAAAAAATGATTTGGGTAAAAACGGCAAACGCATCGAAACATTTTTAGTTAATCTAGATGCTGCTGTAATAAAATATTCTAGCAGTATATTAGGCTCAGAATCTCCACCAACCCCTTTAGAGCCTAAAAATTAACATCATATAATATGCCTCTTAATGATATGCTTGAAGCTATTTCTCCTCTATCAAGTAAATATTCTAAATGCGCCTTAAGGGTTAGGCGAGCAGCAAATCTCCTTCGCCCCTTATGCAAAGGATAAATTATCTCAAGCAACTCATTAGCGCTTAAATATTTCCTCTTAAGCGCTGCCAAAATCTGCCCATTGCGCTTTTCTCTATGCGTTTTCAATGCCAGTGCATATTCTCTCCCCTTCACTATCTCCCCACCATGCCCAGGTAAATATTGCTCCCAATCCAAATCTATCAGCCTATCAAGTGAAGCAAAATAATCTGCAAGCGATCCATCTGGCGTTGCAATTAAACTACTATTCCAACCCATTACATGATCACCAGTAAAAATATATGGGCTGCCAACAACACCAAAAGACAAATGATTAGCACAATGCCCAGCCGTATTAACAACTTCCAACTCAATATCACCAAAGCTCAAAATATCCCCTTCAAGCAAAACCCTATCAGGCTCAAGTTGCCAATCACATGCATTTTTGAGCAAGTTAACCTCCAAAAACCTCTTAGGGCGTGAAAGTCTGTGTTTACCACCAAACCAAATAGGCGCATCAGTTTTTTCGCTTAACCGCCGCGCAAGCCCACTATGATCTTTATGCGTATGAGTTAAAATTATTGCCTGTAATTCACGCCCCCCAATCGCAGTTATTAAAGCAGACAAATGAGCCTCATCATTGGGGCCAGGGTCAATAATAGCCAAATTTTTATTACCAATAAAATAACTATTAGTGCCAGTGAAAGTAAAAGGAGAGGTATTTGGAGCAACAAGTCGCGCAATATTTGGGGCAATTGTTACTAACTGTCCTGTATTTGGCTCAAAATCTTTATTATATTTAAGTTGTGTCATAAATTTGTGATCCATTAGTTATTGAGCATTGGCTTTATCGTTTAACTCAGTTAGAAAAGGGTTAAATCTATTATCAAGGAGCGTATACAAATGGCGATAACATCAAACACACAAAATACCATTTTAGATATTTTTCATAGCAAAGTTAAAACCACAAAGACAATTAACAATATTACCTTAGTCATTCTTGGCTCTTTGCTCCTAACTATTTCAGCAAAAATTAGCATTCCATTCATCGGCGTGCCAGCAACATTTCAAACCATGGTAGTTGCCGCAATCGCCGCTGCCTTTGGCTGGCGTTTAGGAGTTGCAACTGTTGCACTTTATCTTATGCAAGGCATAATGGGCTTACCTGTTTTTGCCTATGGCGGCGGTGCTGCTTATTTATTCGGTCCAACTGGTGGATTTTTGCTTGGTTTTCTTCCAGCAGCTCTCGTAATTGGTAAATTAGCCAATATGGGCTTTTCAAAAAACTTCTTCTCGCTTTTTCTTGCAATGCTAATAGGCACTACAATAATTTTTGCCTTTGGTTTCGCTTGGCTTGTCACCCTAGCAAGCTCTGTATCTTGGATAGATCAAAGCAATATAATCGCTTCAGCATTTGCAATAGCGATTAAGCCATTCATCATTTGGGATATTTTGAAAATGGCACTAGCGGCAATTACAATAACTGGCGCTTGGGCACTTATTAAAAGCAAAAAATAATTACACGATCTAACTTCCCTCCCCCATGCGGGGAGGGATTGAGGGTGGGGGTTAAACAAATAGAGTGGGTGGGGGGTTAAATAAAAACTATATTGATATTATAACTCAATCTAATTAACTAACCAACCTGCCCACGGTG